>NZ_VOZP01000017.1:0-82374 GCF_013419735.1 Acinetobacter sp. YH12064 | reverse complement strand
TCCTGATACGCTTGCTCTGCCGCTGCTACCAAGTCTTCTACCGCTGCAATTTCTGTTGCATCGTCAACACCGTTGTTGTTGCTGTCCGTCACCGCTGGAATCACGATATCCGTTAACGCATCAATTCGATCTTGCAGTGCATCTTTGTCCGTACTGTCTGACAAGGCATCCACTGCATTTTGTGCTGCATCTTTGGCATCTTGCGCATCTTTTAAGGCATCTTCTAAAGCTACTTTTTCTTCAGGTGTGATTAAGCCATCTGCATTCGCATCAGTGAGTGCATATTCTGCTGCTTGATATGCATCTTCTGCTGCTTCAACAAGATCTGTGGCTAAATCAACTGGATTTTCTGTGCTGTCATCGACTCCGTTTTCATTCGCATCGTTGACCGCTGGAATGGTGATATCCGTCAACGCATCAATACGGTCTTGGAAACCATCTTTGGCATCTTGTACTGCTGCAGGCGCTGATGGCAAGGCATTCACCGCGTCTTGTGCTGCATCTTTGGCATCTTGTGCCGCTTTGAGTGCATCTTCAAGTTCGGCTTTTTCGGTTGGGGTAATTAAGCCGTTTGCATTGGCTTCTTCTAATGCATCTTCTGCTGCTTGGTACGCATCTTCCGCTGCTTTCACTGCTGCTTCTGCATCAGCAATTTGCGCATCCACCGCATCATCAATGCCATTACCATCTGCATCGGTCACAGGTGGAATCACGATATCCGTTAAGTTATCGAGACGATCTTGTAAGTCGTCTTTATCTGTTCCTGCTGGTAAGGCATCTACCGCATTTTGTGCAAGTTCTTTGGCATCTTGCGCATCTTTCAAGGCATCTTCTAAAGCAGCTTTTTCTTCAGGTGTGATTAAGCCATCTGTATTCGCATCAGTGAGTGCATCTTCTGCTGCTTGATACGCATCTTCTGCTGCTTCAACAAGATCTGTGGCTAAATCAACTGGATTTTCTGTGCTGTCATCAACTCCGTTTTCATTGGCATCGTTGACTGCTGGAATAGTAATATCCGTCAACGCATCAATACGGTCTTGGAAGCTATCTTTGGCATCTTGTACGGCTGCAGGTGCCGACGGTAAAGCATCGACCGCATCTTGCGCTGCGTCTTTGGCGTCTTGTGCCGCTTTGAGGGCTTCTTCAAGTTCAGCTTTTTCGGTTGGGGTGATTAAGCCGTTTGCATTGGCTTCTTCTAATGCATCTTCTGCTGCTTGGTACGCATCTTCCGCTGCTTTCACTGCTGCTTCTGCATCAGCAATTTGCGCATCCACCGCATCATCAATGCCATTACCATCTGCATCGGTCACAGGTGGAATCACGATATCCGTTAAGTTATCGAGACGATCTTGTAAGTCGTCTTTATCTGTTCCTGCTGGCAAGGCATCCACTGCATTTTGTGCTGCATCTTTAGCATCTTGCGCATCTTTTAAGACATCTTCTAAGGCCGCTTTTTCTTCTGGCGTAATCATACCATCCGTATTCGCATCAGTGAGTGCATCTTCTGCTGCTTGATACGCATCTTCTGCCGCTTCAACAAGATCTGTGGCTAAATCAACTTGATTTTCTGTGCTGTCATCTACGCCGTTTTCATTGGCATCGTTGACTGCTGGAATAGTGATATCCGTCAACGCATCAATACGGTCTTGGAAGCCATCTTTGGCATCTTGTACGGCTGCAGGTGCCGACGGTAAAGCATCGACCGCATCTTGCGCTGCGTCTTTGGCGTCTTGTGCCGCTTTGAGTGCTTCTTCAAGTTCTGCTTTTTCGGTTGGGGTAATTAAGCCGTCTGCATTGGCTTCTTCTAATGCATTTTCTGCGGCTTGATACGCATCTTCTGCCGCTTTCACTGCCGCTTCTGCATCGGCAATTTGCGCATCAACGGTATCATTAATGCCATTACCATCTGCATCAGTAACAGGTGGAATGACGATATCCGTTAAGTTATCGAGGCGATCTTGTAAGTCGTCTTTTTCAGTACTGTCTTTTAATGCGTCAACAGCTTTCTGAGCAGCATCTTCAGCAGCTTTGGCATCGGCAAGTGCTTGCTCAAGCTTGGTCTTTTCTTCAGGGGTAATTAATCCATCCGCTTGTGCATCGGTCAAAGCATCCTTTGCGGCTTTATTTGCATCTTCTGCTGCTTTTACCGCTTTTTCTGCCGCATCGAGTGCTTGATTTGAGTTGCCCGAACCCGATGAACTATCTGAATCATTATTTGCCCAAGCTAAAATGCCTCCAGTAGTAACTAAAGGAAATAACCACGTCCATAAACCAACTGTTGAATCTGAATAGAGTAAAGGATTAATTTCATCGATCGGATTATAGTTAATTTCAAATAATCCAGCTTCATTTGGATTTGTTTCTAATAGATATAATTTATCATCTTCTTCTAGTACAACATTGTTTTCATTTGGATTATCTGTAAAGTAATTCTCAATTATTAGTTGCTGTCCGTCTTTCATTTTTATAATTAAAGTATTTCCACTTCTCTCCATACTTAAAACATTTTCTTTTGAAGTATGTATAACAACAACAGAAGCCTCCTTTAATAAAATATTACTCGTTTGTATGTTTTCTAAAACAGAATGATGTTCTTTTGATACAACTTGGACTTGTAACATGATAATTACCCTCTGGCTTATTTATAAATATATATTTTAAATAATTTTTTAAATCACATGCTTTATCTAGCTAATAAAAAGGCATGTGAATGGACATATAACAGTTCAGCAAAGTTAAAAAAAATATTAAAGTTTTTTTCTTTATCGCATTGTTAAGATGCTTCACGCCAAACAGAAAGAATGAATTTGCACATAAATACACACAAATACCCAAAATATGTGATTTTGTTTGCATTTCAAATGTAAAAAAAAGCAAATAGAATGTGATAAAATTCAACAAAAATGTAATTTTTATAAATTAATCATCGATATGGATACAATATACATACGTAAAATTACCAAAATTACATAATAAGTATTTTTATTTACATTTTTTTTATAAAATCATGAAATAAGATCCAACCTCTTCAATTTATTGATTTTATTTATTTGTAATTCTCATTAATTAAAACCATAAAAAAAACCTGTAATTAATTACAGGTAATTTTTAAGATTAAAAATTAATTATTAATTGTTTTTTCAAATGATTTTAACCGTTTGTAAATAGAAATCAGTTCAATAATAGTTGTCCACGAAGAAATCAGGTATTGGAAAGAATCACGTACACGCCCAAAGACATTTAAAATTTGCATTAATATACCGAGCGTGATTGTTCCCGCTGCAATACTTGGAAACAATACAAAGAACCCATAAATATTATCAAGCTGCATATACCAAATACGAACTAGGTTGAAATAAGCATAGTGAAAATACAGTCTAAAATAATTAAATCGGACTTTACCAAATAATTGTTTTAATGTTAGAGGGTCTGCTCGATCTGCATGATCTTCACCATAAACTAATTCTTTACGATATGCTGCTTCGACTTTTTGATTATTAAACTCCAAACCCGGTAGTTTATAACCCACCAGCATTAAAATAACCGTCCCTAATACTGCCCAAAGGACTGCCGCCCAAACCAATGCATAGGCGATTTCCCCCACGACAGGTAATTTCTTTACATGTGTTGATAAAGTTAACAACACAGGTAGAAATGCAATTAAGGTCATCACCGATTCGACCAAGCTAACCCCAAGTCCTTCTGTGGTTCTCGCAAAACGCATCGTATCTTCTTGAATACGCTGTGAGGCACCTTCGATGGTTCTCAGTTTTTCCCAATGTGCAGTATAAAAGTCATTCATTGCGGTACGCCAACGAAAAACATAATGACTAACGAAAAACAGGTTCAATACCGCCAGTGTGACATATACCATGGCCACATAGAGAAAAGTCAGCGTCTCTGAATATAGCGTCGCCACTTCGCCCCCACCACCTGAAAGCATCTTCTGGATCAGATCATAGAATGGGTTATACCAAGCATTGATTACGACATTACATTCCACACTAAACCAAACATTAAACAGGATAAATGCGGTTCCCCACACAGACCATCGTTGCCAAGGATTATCTGATTTAATCTTCCAAAAGGCTGCAAAAAGCGCCGTTGCTACAAAAAACCAAGTATAGAACCATAAAAATTGGGGGCTCCAAAATCGGCTAATACCAATAGGCAGCTCTGCTTGATGATAATTTGCAGCTAAACCAAACATCGTACCCCAACTATTGCCACCGCTATACCACAAGACAATATTGATGACGAACCATATAAGGAATGATCCAAAAAACCATTTTGGATTTGGAAAAAAAGATTTAAACATTGGTCCTACATTTCCCCTCAATCTTTGTTTTTAGTTTGAGTTGCTGATAATAAGTTTTATTTCATTAATTTTCTTGTTCAGATTGAATATTTAACGCTGTTTAATCTGAAATTTAACAATCAAATACAAGACGACACATCATTCTGTTAGCTTAAGGATGAAAACTGAAGTTCACCTTAAATTCATTATTGATCATGCCCTTTTGATGATCTGGTCATTGTTTGTGGAACAAAAGACACCTCTTAGGACATATAATTACTGTTAAAAAGTTTGTCATATTTTAAAATTATTTTTGATATCAATAGACTAAAATACCTTAATTTATTTAACCATTATTTAAAATTAAGTTATGGAATTCTCTAAAATATTTTCTGCGATGGAGCTCACGTCATTTACAAAACATGTTTCTTCACCAATAATATGCTAAGTTCAATTAACAGCCTATGCTTGGGGAAGTAAAATGGAAAGTGCAATTGTTGAATTACTCAAACCAATTACATTAAATAAAGAAAATTGCAGTCCTTTGGTTTTTGAAACTGGTACCGTTCTGAAAGTGATTATGCAAACGCCAGAAGGTCTGTTGGTAAGCAATGATGATAAATTTAACTTTATGATTTCATTGAAAGATAAGAATGATGTTTGGCGCGAAATTTAATTTTGACGTTAAATCTTTAAATCTTCGAATTTTGCATAATAATGAAATTTAAAATTTACTGATCTAAAACGGCATTAAAATAATAAGGGACTGACGAGAGCAGTCCTGAATCAAATTGATCCCTCTTGCTCATCTTCACTTTCAAACCATCATTTAAGACCCTTTTCTCAACTATCTTTCATTAATCTCATTTTTTTCTAACTTCTACTCCCCTTTATTTCAAATGCAATCTATAGAAAGTGTTCTATTGAATTCATCTGAATCAAAGATCGAATTGAGTGGACGATTAAGGCTTATCTGTTGTTTTAAAAAATATTTTTTTGCTCAATTGATAGAAATAATTGGTGGTCAATATCACAAAAATCAGCCGTGATAGTTGAAACGCAACCACGATAGGCACAGCTAATCCAAGGGCTTTTGCCATTAAAGACATTTCTGCAATGCCGCCGGGAGATAAGCCTAAAACTAAAATTTTTCCATTGGCGTGACTGATATACACCAAGAACAATGCAAACAGGATGGATAATCCTAATGCCAACAAATTTAAAATGGTCGTGATGGCGATGAATTTTTTATGGCTTTTTAAAAAGCCAAAAGGAAACTTTGTGCCTAATGACCAACCTATACATATTTGTCCAAAGGCCGTAAACCACGTCGGGAATTTTAATTCCAATGCTCCGAAAAATGAAAGAAATCCCACCATAACTAATGGTCCGAGAACCCACGCATTTAATACATTGAATTTTTGAAATATTTTCGCTATCAAACAGGCCAAAGCAAATAAAAGAAGAATTTGGACAATTCCAAAGTGATCAATGATGTGTGGGTCTAGACTCACCCAATGAATATCAAATAATGCTGCTAAAACGATTGGTACAAGCACCACAAGTGCCACAATTCTTAAACTATGTGCAGCAACGACTTTATCTACTTGCGCATGGTGATGTTCTGCGATATTCACCATTTCACTGGCACTGCCGATTGCAGAAGAAAACCACGCCGTTGCCCAATCTAAACCATTGATACGATATTGTAATCCTGCGATAAGTGTTCCCAAAATCAATGACCATAAGATGCCGAGTACGATAAATATCCAATAGGCAGAAATAGCATGGACTAGCGCTGGGGTAAAATATAGTCCCAAAACCATACCAATAATGACTTGTCCCACTTTACGCCAATGCGGTGAACATGTGAGTGGTTGGCCTATACAACCAAACAATAAAGCCGCGAGTAATGGCCCGAGCAACCACGGTAAAGGGAGATGAAGTAAATTTGCGATGAGCGCACCGATCAGTGCGCATACCAATCCTTTGGCATTTAATTTTATTATTTCCATATGATCTAACAGCAATGGTCAGACTCGCTGACCATTGCTTCCCCATTTAAGCTTTTTGCTTCTTAATGAATAGATATTTACGGACGATTGGCAAGATCAACAACAGTGCTGACATGACCCAAAGTCCCATACTGATGTTACTGCTCCACAGAATACTGAGCTCACCTTGAGAAATGGAGAGTGCACGTCGTAGATTTGACTCCATCAATTCACCCAGTACAAAACCAAGAATCAGAGGTGCCAATGGAAAATCAAATTTTCGAAGGATATATCCAACAATACCGAGCCCCATACAAAGCACAAGATCGAAAACAGTGCTATGAATTGCAAATACCCCAACAAAGCTGACGGTTGCAATAATAGGAATCAAAATATAGCTTGGAATCGAAAGTAAACGCGCAAAGAAGCCAACTAAAGGTAAGTTCAATACCAATAAGATAATATTCCCCACCATTAAAGATGCAATCAATGCCCAAACCAATACAGGCTGCTCCGTAAATAACTGCGGACCTGGAGTAATGTTATACATGGTCAAAGCCCCCATCATGACCGCAGTTGTTCCAGAACCCGGCACACCTAAAGTCAACATTGGGACAAAAGAACCACATGCTGCCGCGTTATTAGCACTTTCTGGCGCGGCCAAACCACGTAGATCACCTTTACCAAATTTACTACTGTCACCCGCCATTTTCCGTTCAGTGGTATACGCCATGGCACTCGCCACACTGGCACCCGCACCCGGTAAAATCCCTGAGAAAAACCCAATCAAAGATCCACGAATCATGGTGGCTAAGGCACTCAGAAACTCTTTAACATTAAATAATGAGCGTTTTCCTTGTTCTAAAACCACTTTGCCCATCGTGGTCCGTTCAAGCAGCAGTAAAATTTCACTGATACTAAATAAACCAATCACCACAGTTGTAAAGGCAATGCCGTCACTTAAACCCACACTATCAAATGTAAAACGATAAACACCAGTAATCGCATCCATACCCACGGTCGAAATTGCCAGACCGATCAGCGCCATAATTAACGTTTTAAATGGTTGCGTGCTGACTAAACCCGTCAGGCAAACAATGGCAAAAACCATCAAGGCAAAGTATTCCGCTGGTCCAAAGGAAACCGCCCATCGTGCCAAAATCGGAGCAAATAAAACAATCCCTATAAAAGCAATTGTGCTACCTATAAATGAGCTAATAGATGAAAGGGATAAAGCAATACCTGCCTTACCTTGCTGTGCCAAAGGATAACCATCTAAAGTGGTCATAATTGCACCTGCATCGCCCGGCACATTCAGCAGAATTGCGGAAATTCGTCCACCATATTCACAACCGAGATAAACAGCTGCCAATAAAATTAAGGCACTATCAACGGGTAATCCTAAGGCATAGGCAAAAGGTAATAAGATGGCAACACCATTGATTGGACCCAATCCCGGCAACAGTCCGACAATCGTTCCAATAAATGCACCAATAAAAGCAATGAGTAAGTTTTGTGGTTGTAAGGCAACTTCAAAACCTGTCATTAAGAAATTAAATATGTCCATGTCGTTGTCATCCCTAACCCAAGAAGCCTAGTGGCAATGGCACATCCAAAACACGGTCAAACAGATAATAGGTACTCATACTCAGCACCAAACCCGTAATAACAACTGGTACTGTTTTCCCGTTAAAAAGTTTCCCAACCGCGATGGTCATCAGTAGCGTTGCTGCGATAAATCCCAACCATTCGAAGCAAAGCGCATACAGTGACAATGCCAATGTACATAGAACAAGTTTGCCGATTAAATGCTTAGTCCAACCTAGTTCAACAGGTTCAAACATCATAGCTGGGCGCACAGTCAAATAAATGGCACTCACTGTAATTAAGCCCATCAGTAAAATTGGAAAGGCTTTCGGTCCTACAGGGTCGTAGGAAATCGGCGCTTCAAAATTGCATGCGTAAATTAATAAGAAAAAGCCGCAGACCGCAATGATGGCCGTAAGAATCCGTTCAGATTTCATCATCTATCCTCGAAAATAAAAAACTGAGTTGAAAAGGCATTCAACTCAGCGTATTTGTTATTTTGATAATTTATATTCTTCTGATAATTGGCGCATTTCAGCCGTTTGCTTATAGACATAAGCACTGATTTCTTCACCCGTTAATTCAAATGGCAACAGGTCCTGATTTTCTCGAACTGCATCGAATTTTTGATTGGTCATCATTTTATCAAATGCATTTTTCCACCAAGCATATGCCTCATCACTGACCTTTGGTCCCATGTAGAAACCACGAATCACAGGCCATTCCAAGTCATAACCTTGTTCCTTCGCAGTTAATAACTTAGAAAATTTACCCGCTAAACGTTTATCAGAAAACACTGCTAGAACACGGATATTACCCGCTTCGAGATGCGAGCCAATTTCACTCACATTCCCCACGCCCACTTGAATATGTTGACCTAACAAGGCTGTTAATACTTCGCCACCGCCTTCGAGAGCTACAAAACTCATGTTGGCAGGATTTACCCCAGCCTTTTTAGCCAAAATTGCCGTTTGCATCCAATCTTGACCACCCACACTGCCAGCACCACCAAAACTGATCCCTTTTGGATTTTCTTTTAGCGCCTTCATCAGATCATCCAGTGTTTTTAATGGCGAATCCTTATGCACTGCCACTAAACCGTAATCAACAGCTACACCCGAAAGCCACTTCACATCCTTCTCAGTAAAATTACCAAATTTACCTTGAGCCAAATTCAGTAAAGAACCAGTTGAAAATGCGATGACCGCATTGTTATTTGCTGGATCATTATTCACAATTTTATTGTAAGCAACGGCCCCTACACCGCCTGGCATATAGGTCACACGCATCGGATCTTTTAATACTTCTGTTTCTTTAAAGCCGGATTGGATCAGCTTACAGGTCATATCAAAACCACCACCCGGCTTTGCAGGTGCAATACATTCTGCACGTTTTGGATGACCAGGATCTTTTGAGGCATTGCCTGTGCCGCAGCCAACGACTGCAATACTGGTGCAAGCGACGGCTAACCATTTTAATTTCTTCATTGTTAAAATATCCTTATAACGTTGTAGTCCATTTAAAAATTCAATTTTCTTACCTATAGCCATCATCGACCTCCATGGTCCGGTTGTGGTTTGGGTGCTTACTTGGTTTTTGAATTCGTTTTAAGTTTTGCGACACGTTCTTCGACGGCAAATTTTAGTAATGCGGCACTTCGGTAAAAGCCGTGCGCAAACTTACCAAAAGGGATCGTCAAGAAGAAAGTCATAACGGTTGCAAGATGAACAATCAGCAAGAGAGCCATTGCGGAACTATCGCGAAATACCAATAACGCCAGACCTGTAATGCTGATCAGCAATAACAGGAAGATAAAACCACGGTCCATTGGTTTTTGTTTTGCATCACCATGCATCGGATGTCGTTTAATATTGAGATGTAGCAGCCCGATCGGTCCAATGATCAGACCAATACCGCCCAATGTACCTAAAATCACCGGTAAACTGGTGTAGGCATACGGTGCTTCTAAGCCTAAAAAGTAGTGATACATCGTCGCGACACTAGTTGCCATAAAGCAAAGTAAAAATCCATACATCGTAAAGTGATGGAAAACACGGCGGATTTGTGTATAACGATCATCTTCCTCATTACAGCCTTTACCATGTCCACCATCTAAATATTTTAAGGTCAGGACATTTTTTGACGCTTGTAAGATATCGGGTTGAGCAACGCCTTCTGGAATAATTTTTGAAGTTTGTTTCCAAAATTTTGCTATTCCCAAGCCCAAAAGCATAAAAGCTAAGATAAATACAGAGCCAAATAACACGGCAAGAAAGTTATGCGGAAAAATTGCATAAAAATCCCCTTGATATTGACCAAAGATATTGGTGCCATTGAGCCAAACACCCAAGAGCATCAGTAATGCAAAAAATACTGACATCGCCGAAACCAAAGGAATTCCGGTCTTTTTATAAATCGCACCAAAAGATGCAGGAACTGCAAATTCTTGATAGGTTTCTAGGCGAACTTGTGCCATGGCTTGAGGAATATTGACGCCAAATTCATGCGGAGGCGCATACTGACAGGCATGTAAACATGCGCCACAGTTGTGACATAAATTTGCCATGTAATGAATATCGGCTTGAGTAAACTCTAGTCTTTTGGTCATTGCAGGGAAAACCGCACAGAATGTTTCGCAGTAACGACATGCATTACAAATCTGTAAAGCCTGTTTTACTTGCTGTTCATGATCCGTGAGCTGTACAACTGGAATTAAGTTTTTAACATTTGCATTCATTCTTTAAACTCCCAGTTTAAACGCAGCTTGAGCCGCATTTTTTCCTGCAATTCGACCAAATGTCGTTCCAATCGACATACCTACACCGGCTGTGTAGCCTTGCCCAAGTACATTGCCTGCCATCATTTCGCCTGCAACAAATAGATTTGGACTTGCGACATTTTCAAAGCGCACAGCGGCATCATCTTCGACTTTTAAGCCCAGATAGGTGAAAGTAATGCCTGGACGTAATGCGTAGGCATAATATGGCGGTTGGTTTAAAGGAACAGCCCAATGTGTTTTTGCGGGCGTTAAATTCTCGGTATGGCAATTATCCAGTACGGTGTGATTAAACTCACCCGCTACACAGGCTTGGTTATAGTCCTTCACAGTTTGAACTAAAGTCGCAACATCTAGATTTAATTTTTCTGCCAACTCTTCGATCGTATCTGCCTTAGTACCTTCAAAAACAGGTGGCATAAAACGCCCAACCGATTTTGAATCAATAATTGAATACGCAATCTGACTTGGCTGTTTTGCAACTAAACGCCCCCAAATGGCATAACGTTTCGGCCAGAAATCTTCGCCTTCATCATAAAAACGTTGCGCATTTTTATTGACCACGATGCCGAGTGAAACACAGTCAATACGGGTGCAAATGCCGCCGTCGTAGAGCGGTGCGCGGGCATCAACTGCGACACAATGTGATTGAGATGGGTCGCCAATAATATCTGCACCCTGATCAATCATGAACTTTAATAAATTGCCTTGGTTAAAACGTGTACCTCGGATAATGAAATGATCTGCAGGCCATTCGCCATTTTCATTTTGTCCCCACGCTTCTTTTAACCATTCGCGATTGGATTCAAATCCACCTGCAGCTAATACACATGAAGCGCCGTCAAAACGCGTGCCATCTTCAGCAATTGCAGCAATAAATGTCCCATCTTCAATAATCAGTTCATTGATTTTTGTGTTGTAGCGAATCTCGACCCCTAAATCTTTTGCACTTCTAAAATAGGCATTCACCAAAGCTTTACCACCGCCCATAAAAAAAGCATTGGTCCGTGCAACATGTAAGGCACCTGATAACGGTGGTTGAAAATTTACCCCATGTTGACGCATCCAATTACGGCAAGTTGCCGTGGTGCGAATCACTAAACGCGCTAAATGCTCATTGGTTTTACCTGCAGTTACTTTGAGTAAGTCCTGCCAATATTCTTCTTCTGGATAGGCATCGACTAACACATCTTGAGGTTCATCATGCATACAACGCAGGTTACGGGTATGTTGTGAATTTCCACCGCGCCATTCCTTTGGTGCTGCTTCTAACAATAAAACTGAAGCGCCAGCCTCCCTTGCTGTCAATGCTGCACATAAAGCGGCATTCCCACCGCCAATTACAATTACATCATGCATTCGATGTCTTCCCTTTCGAATTTGATGTAATTTAAGACCAAAACTGCCTAGCGCTGTGATAGGCAACTTTTAAATAGGTGTTTAGTAAAATTAAATAGGCTAAAAGTCTAATAGCTCTGCACTAGGCCAAAAACCATTGTTGATCAACTCTTTAACACAAATTTTAATTGCTACTTTGGTCGCGAGACTTGCAGGAGAAAGCTCTTCTTCAGCAATACTAATAAGATAATTAATTCGATCCAGCACTGGTTCGACTACTTTGAGTAAACAAATATCTGATTTGAGATAATCAAAATGTGCACTGACAGGTTGAATAGTCGCCATATTTAAGTTGCTGACACAGTTCATGAGTAAGTGTAAACCATCAACTTCATAATTTACGTCTAGCCCCTCAACCTTTTGATCTATGAATTTACGTAAACCATGTCGTTGGCTTGGTAATACCAGAGGCAAACGATTCACATTTTCTAAATCAATTTTTCCATTTTCAATGCAGTGTTCAAAGCCATACTCTTTCAGTAAAGAACGATTTGCCATAAGAAACATTTGTTCTTTTAATAACGGTTGTACTGCCCAATTGGCATCGACATCTTGGGTAAAAATAATGGCAATGTCGAGCTGTCTTGAGTTGACTAAATTGGTTAAATTTCCCGAGAGACTTTCAACTAAATGAATTTTAATATCAGGATAACGCTCTGACATAAGCTGCATAAATGGTATGCCCAAAACTGACGCTATACTGGGTGAAAATCCAACGCTGACATGACCCGTCAGACGAGATGAGTGCGCCGCCTCAATGGCATATTGCACATGACGTAGAGAAAGTTGAGCTTGCTTAAAAAATGCTAAACCCGCTGGCGTGGGCGTCACACCTGTAGAATTTCGCTGTAATAAACGTGTGCAAAGTTCATCTTCAAGTTTTGCAATTTGTTGACTGAGTGCCGATGTGCCAACCTCAAGTTTTTGTGCAGCTTTGCCTAAACTTCCAGACTCTACAATGGTGATGAAATATTTGAGCTGTTTAAGTTCCACTCACGCTCCTTAAGATTTTTTCAATGCTTCATGTTAGTTTTAACAATATAGAAGCTAAAAAAACAGAAAAATCATTCAAAAGAAGTATTGAATATAAAAAAATATATTTTATGTATTTCGACACTTTAAATTGTCATATTCTACCTACTCAATTCACCTTTAGTCCCTCAAAAAAATCCACTATCTTACCCGGCAAGATAGTGGATTCAGATTTAAGGAATAGGTTCTAGTAAGCCCACTGCACCAGCAGTCTAAAGAACCCTGCGACAAGCGCCAAACTCAAGACACCACCAAGCCATAGCACAATAAACCAGCCTGCTTGATTCAGTTTCATGATGATTCTCCTTAATGATAGCCATCATCGCCGACACGAACTTTGTCACGGAACACCCAATACGACAGTGCGGTATAGAACAAAATAATCGGTATCAGCACCAATGCTCCAATCAAGGCGAACAATTGACTGCTTTGCGGTGCTGCTGCCTGCCAAATGGTGACGGATGGTGGGATGATATTTGGCCATAGACTGATTAAGAACCCTGTATATGCCAACACAACTAAGACAAGTGTATAAATAAATGGCGCAAATTCCTGACGTCTTTTACAGGCACGTAAAGCCAATAATGTGAAGATCAATACTAAAATCGGCACAGGGCTAAAATAGTACAGTTGCGGCAAGCTAAACCAACGATTTGCAATCTCTGCATGTACCAATGGGGTGTAAATACTCACTGCAGCAAAAATCACAAATAAGGCGATAATCAGTTTGGGCATGAGGCTAAACATATGATTTTGAACACGTGCATCAGTTTTAAAAATCAGCCAACCACAGCCTAAGGTGGCATACAGCACCACTACAGCAATGCCGGTAAAAATTGAAAATGGGGTCAACCAATCCAATCCGCCACCACTATAAATACCATTGGTGGTTTCAATCCCTTGGATATAAGCACCTAAAATCATACCTTGGAAAAATGATGCCAAGATCGAGCCCCAAATAAACGCTTGATCCCATAAATGTTTGGTGCGGTTCGCTTTAAAACGAAACTCAAAGGCGACACCACGGAAAATCAGTGAGATGACCATTAAGATAATCGGCATATACAGCGCAGAAAGCACAGTCGAATACACTAATGGAAATGCCGCAAATAAGCCGGCACCACCTAAAACCATCCAAGTTTCATTGCCATCCCAAACTGGTGCAACGGTATTCATCATCACATCGCGTTCTTGGCGATCTTTTACTAAAGGAAAAAGGATACCAATCCCTAAATCAAAGCCATCGAGTACCACATAAATCAGCACACCTACAGCAATGATTACTACCCAAATTAAGGATAAATCAATCATGGTTTTTCTCCTGTGGTTGTACTTCAAGCGACTCATCAATCGTACTCATTGGACGATTTGATGCACGAATGACCTCACCATCACTATGGGCTTGAGAATGAATGAACTGTGGTCCTTTAACCATCAATTTGAGCATGTAATAAATCCCAATACCAAATACGATGCAGTACACGATCACAAAGATTATTAAGGTTAAACCGACTTGTTCTGCCGATACTGGTGACAAGGCGTCTTTGGTACGCAGTACGCCATACACGACCCAAGGTTGACGACCGACTTCTGTGGTAAACCAACCAGCAAGCAAGGCAATAAAGCCTGAAGGTCCCATACATAAGGCAAATTTGTGGAGCCATTTTGACTCATAAAATTTCCCAGTTTTACGCAACCATGCACCCATCAGAGCAAGCAAAATCATCAAGACTCCCATACCGACCATAATGCGGAAGCTCCAAAATACTATGAGCGAGTTTGGTCGATCTTCAGGGGCAAATTCTTTTAAGCCTTTCACCTCTCCCTCTAAGGTGTGCGTCATGATCAGACTACCGAGGTTCGGAATGCCAATTGCATACTTGGTTTCTTCCGCCTCCATATCAGGAATACCGAACAAATATAACGGCATGCCATGATCTTTATTAGTTTCCCAATGTCCTTCAATTGCAGCAAGTTTCGCAGGTTGATGTTCTAAAGTATTTAGACCATGCATATCCCCCACAAATACCTGTAAAGGTGCAAGTGCGAGAATCATCCACATCGCCATAGAAAATGATTTTTTTACTAAGGCATCACGGCGACCTTTGAGTAAGTGCCATGCTGCAGTAGCAGCGACCAATAAGCCAGATACAAGGAATGCTGCTAGAGCCATATGCGCTAAGCGATAAGGGAATGATGGGTTAAAAACGATAGCAAACCAATCTTGCGGCACTATAATGCCATTTTCAAAGCTGAAGCCTTGTGGAGTTTGCATCCAGCTATTGGAAGATAAAATCCAAAACATGGAAATACAGGTGCCAATTGCCACCATCAGTGTGGCAAAGAAATGGGTTTTAGGACCCACTCTTCCCCACCCAAACAGCATAATGCCTAGGAAACCCGCTTCTAAGAAGAAGGCACTCAAGACCTCATAACTGAGTAAGGGGCCAGTGACACTACCCGCAATACGAGAGAATTCACTCCAGTTGGTGCCAAATTGGTAGCTCATGACTACCCCTGAAACTACTCCCATTCCGAAAGACAATGCAAACACCTTGATCCAAAATTGGAACAGATCACGGTAAACGGGATCTTCTGTTTTAAGCCAACGCCATTCTAAGACCGCAAGAAAACTTGCTAGCCCAATGGAAATTGCAGGGAAAATAATATGAAAAGAAACTGTAAAAGCGAATTGAATTCGCGCCAATTCAAGCGCTGTCAAACCTAAATCCATGTCTATCACCTTATTGTGGAATTATGCGGTGAACCACAAACGGCCCATAATTTCGGGACTGCTTTAGGAAAGATAGATCAGTACGATGACGCAGACTGTTGTGAATCTGTTGGGATTTGATCAATTGTTTTAGCCTAATGATATAGGCGAACCGATTCTGTTCGCATCCGCTAAACGGTGCAAAAATATAAAGTTTCATAAAATCACTCTTTAAATACCGAGGTAAATCAACAATTCAAATTGTTGGTCTGATTAGGATTTAAAGTGTGTGTGGAGGTGCCCTACCTTGTGGAAGTAAGTAAAGCCTTTGCAGTGAGAAATATACATGTCGGAAAGCATCTTTATAGAAACTTAGACGGACTTGAATCTTATCGATGATTTCAACTATCTCAAAATCAAAAGGTAGGACAACATCACCATAGACGGTACAGTATTGGCATTGATGGTTATGTCCATTGTGATCGTCGTGATTATGATCGTGGGTCAGATGATGAACAAGTTCGTTATACGTCTCATGTACGTGTTTGTGCTTTTCTGGGGACAGTAAATTATGTGTAATAGAGAGACATACCGGAGCAATTTGAAATTCTTCGGGTAATAGTGGTTGTAAATATACTGCGATTTGCAAAACTAAAGTTAAAATTGCAAAAAACAGTCCACTCTGTCTTAGCAACATATTCTCTCAACAGATGCCAACGAAAGCAAAAATACTTAAAAGGCAGTGCTTCCTTGAAATCCGATCATACAAGTCAGCTTTATAGAATATAATATACCTAAAATACCAAGATCTTTAAAGTGAATATTCACTTTAAAGATATAAATATGAATTTTTAAGATAAAGACATAAATAAGTCTTTAATAATTTGAAATACAATATTTTTAGGTTTTAAAAAAATTAAGCGGTAACTTTAAATACGACACCCCATTTTCTTCAGGTTCGGGAAATTGACCCGCTTTCATATTGATTTGAATCGAAGGCAAAATCAGTTTAGGCATACTTAATGTTGCATCCCGCTCATGACGCATCTGCACAAATTCAGATTTTGTAGTTCCCTCATGAATATGAATATTGTGCTCTTTTTGCGTTTGAATATCGGTTTGGCAGTGATATTCATCACGCGTTTTTGGCAAATAGTCATGGCATAAGAACACCCGGGTGGACGCTGGCAATTGATACAGTTTTTGCACCGAATCAAATAAGGTATCTGCACTACCACGCGGAAAATCACAACGTGCTGTGCCATAATCTGGCATAAATAAAGTATCACCGACAAAAACTGCATCACCCACTACATAACTTAAACATGCAGGCGTATGACCTGGTGTCGGGATGTTATAGGCCTCTAGCTCACCAATATGAAAATGCTCATGATCATCAAATAAATAATCAAAGGGTTGTTGAGCATTAAACTGCTTGATATCCAAATTATAAATGGCACTAAAGGTTTCTTGCACCAAGGCAATATGATGACTCATGGCAATTTTGCCACCGAGTACAGATTTTAAATATTGTGCTGCAGTCAAATGATCGGCATGCACATGGGTTTCCAAAATCCAATCTACTTTTAAATCTTGTACTTTGACATATGCAATGATTGCATCAGCATGGGTGGTCGAGGTGGTTCCCGAAGCCGCATCATAGTCCAAAACACTGTCAATGATAGCGCAGCGCTTGGTTACCGGATCACTCACCACATAACTAAATGTATTGGTCGCTTGATCAAAAAAATCCTGAACAATCGGTTGTTGCATAGTTAAGCTCCTGACCATTTACGGTGAATCAACACGCCTGCAAGCATCGCCACTATAAAATATAAAACTTGATAATGCCCTAAGCCAATTAAGGTGAAACTTGGCGCTGGGCAAATGCCGGCAATCCCCCATCCTGCACCAAATATTAAGGCACCCATAATAAGCTTTGAATCAATTTTATTGTTACTTGGTAAATCAATCTGCTCATTAAATACTGTGGTTGGTGCACTGCTATGTACCGCTTTTTGGAATGGAATAAATGCCACAGCAATTGCCCCCATCATGACAAAGGCAAGGCTTGCATCCCAATTACCAAATATATCTAAAAAATCGATCACTTTTTGCGGATTAGACATGCCAGAGAACATCAAACCCACTGAAAAAAGCGAACCAAATACAAAAGCTAAAAAGTTTTTCATTTTAGAATGCTCCAATCAAGTGACGAACGACATATACAGCAATAAAGCCTGCAAACATAAAGGTCATAGTTGCAATGATGGAACGTTTAGATAATCGGCTGATCCCACAAATACCGTGACCACTGGTACAACCAGAACCTAAGCGGGTACCAAAACCCACCAGTAAACCAGCAATAATCATCATTATTGGGCTAGCAGACACGATAATCTCTGGTTGTACAAAAAGACCATAAATAAATGGCGTGATGATCAAGCCTGAAAGAAACCACACTGCAGGCGTTTTAAAAATCGTCTGTGGATTCAGTACCTGCGCAATCAAGCCACTGATGCCTGCAATACGCCCATGGACATACAAATAACCCACCACTGCTATACCCAACAGAGCACCACCAAGAAACGCTGTCACAAAATCATGCATAGTTAACGCGCCATAAACAATATTTAAACTTATATTATATATATTTATATATTAATCAAGCCATTTTATGTTATTATCTCGACATACTTTGCTCTTTTTGCTTTTTATGATTCGGATTAGACGTTATGAACATCGCAATCGATAACTTAAAAATTGAATTTACGCAGGTTGATACCGTTTCCAATTGTTTGAAAGTGTTATCAAATCCTGACCGTTTAAAAATTTTATGTGTGTTGATCAATGGCGAATTAAATGTTCAGCAAATTGAGGAATGTACCGATATTCATCAGCCGACCCTATCGCAACAATTGACCGTTTTACGGAACAATAAAATTGTCTCGACACGTCGTGAAGGCAAACAAATTTTTTATCAATTGGCAGACCCTAAAGTGCTGGGTATTATGCAAACGCTGTATCAATTGTACTGTCAGGAATAAACATTTTTGTGCATGCCCTCTTGTCTGGAAGCTCAGCCAAGTTTAGTAAATCCAAAATGAGATGATCAGTAAAAACCCGGTCAGCATGGTCAATAAATTCAGCCATACGGGATGTTGGGTCTGATAATCCTCAATAAATTCTTGTTCGGTTAATGAGCGCAACCCTCGACGATATTGCAAAATTGAGGCAAAGTTCACCAATAAACCAAACACAATCACGGCAATGCCCAGCCACTGTCCATAGATAATTTTGTGCTGATATTGCTCAGGGTGCAGTAGTTGTAGCAATACGTTTGATTTTTCAATCAAAAAACCAAAGGCTATCAGCGCTAAACCACTGCGATTCCATGCCAATGCCGTACGTTCCAAAGCAAACAATACCCGTGGATCTTGTAAATTTGACATTGTGCCCCCTGATGTTTAAGTAGTTGATGTTGAGCTTAGCATGATCTTAGACGGGCTATTGTGTTGGCTGGGTGAGCATTTATTTTACTTATTTTTCAAAGATTTCTTTGAGATCACTCGGCATCCCTTGTGCAGACTGGAAGTTACCCTTGCTATCACGCCAAGCAATGGATGGTGTTGAGAAGAAACCATATTTGCCCATTAAATTTTGGTTAAAATCAATTTTTTCTGCTATCTCTACAGGAATATTTTCTGCTGGTTTAAGGCGCTTTTTGCCACGATTGACATTGATATCATGAAATACCGCTGTTGGATTTTTTGACATCAGCAAAGTTGCTACCTGAGCACGACTTTCTTCACGAATAATTCCGACCTGAATATGCCGTAATTGTACCTTAGCTGACTCTACCCAAGGACGTGCTTCTTGCCAAAATTTATGGCAATACGGGCAATTGGGATCTGAGAATACATAGACAATACGTGGCGCATCGGTTTTGCCATCTTGAATCCAGGTTGAATCTTCTAATGTTTTCCATACATCATCTAAAATGGCTTTTTTCATATGCGTTTCAATTTGGCTGTTGGAAAGACTATTTCCTTGGGCATCAAACAACTCGCCTTTGATGTAATACTTGCCATCATTGGAAATAAAAATGGTATTGGAATATTGGTCTTCATGCCCCACCCAACCCGTTAAACCTGCAGGTGCAGGAATTTGTTTTACAAATTGAAAGCCTTCTTTTTCGAGTTGTTTTTTAATAGTATTCGGATTAGCACTGACACCACATGCCACCGTCAACAGTGTTCCGATGAGTAAACTGGTTTTAAGTAAAGTATTCATGACACATATCCTATGATTAATTTATGGATTCATTTTCTTGAGATATTGTTGCAACATCGCTTGACTGATTTCGCCTTGATGACGCTCAATTAACTGACCTTGTGCATTGAAAAATAAGGTAGTGGGTAAACCTAAACTGTTCACTGCTTGTGGCATTTCACCCTGCATATCGAGCAAAATATTTTGAAAACTGAAGTGATGTTTTGTGAGATAAGTACGGACGGTATCGACCTCTTCACCTTGATTGAGCATGACAAAATGCACCTCAGGATATTGATCCTGCGCACGCTGTAATACAGGCATTTCACGATGACACGGCGGACACCAACTCGCCCATAGATTCACAACCGTCGGCTGACCTTGAAATTGTTTTAGCGCAATCATTTCTGACGGATCTTGAATGGCTAGGTTCAGACTTGGAAAACTCAAATTTGGATAATGGCTATCTTGATGCATGATTTTTTGTACTGTCCATCCTGCCCCCATAAGCAGGACAAAGATCAGCAATAATGTGGCTTTTGCTTTGTTCGCAATGGCTGAATTTCGCCACCAAAACCATGCACTTCCTATAATTATTCCGCCAATCAGATGAAACCCTTTGTCTTGAATTTTCAGCATATCAATGGGCGATGCGAGATAAGATTCCAGATTTAATCCAATAAAGACTAGGCGTGCACCTATTAATCCGATCCAAACACTATTCCAAATAGAATCTTGGAAACGCTGTTGAATCTCGGCTGACCACTGTGCTTTTTGCCCGACTTTTCGTCCAATCATGGCGCTGACCAGGAAAGCCAACACCAAACATAACAATCCCCATTGCAACATGAATGGTCCAAGATGCAGTGCTTCGCTTGAGATCATGGCGGTGTATCTCGGTTTAATCGGCTCAAGAGTTGCGCTGCACTAAAGGTGCCCGTCAAACGTAGATTGCGCTGTTCCTGATGCTCTGTATCTAAGAAAATTAAAGTCGGTGGCCCTAAAATTTGCCATTCTTTTAGGATGACATCCTGACTTACTTCGTATTCTGTTAAGTCGAGTTTGATCCGAGCAACATGTGCTAAACCAGCTTGTACATCGGCACGAGGCATCACCTCTTTTTCAATCGGCTGACAAGCCACACACCAATCAGCATACACATCTATGAGCACTGCTTGTCCTTTGACTTGATTCAGTGCCTGTTCAAGCTCAGCTTGGGTACGTACTTTTTGCCATGGAACTAATGTTGTGGCTTGTGTCGTATTCAGTTGTGACCATGCTTGCGTGACATACCATCCACCCGATATTGCAGTAGCTAAGCTCATAACAATAAACAGTAGTTGCGTCGGCATCTGCGAAATATGCGGACGTATCTTCCATAAAATGTAAACCGTGATATCGATGAATAAGAGTCCCATCAACATCAAATAAACCACGCTCGGCAGTAAAGGACGCAGGAAATACACCGCCAACAACAGCATGACAAAACCGAAAGTGAATTTCAGACGATCCATCCACACGCCCGGTTTGGGTAAGTACTGTGCACCAAACACACAGGCAATCAACAATGGTAAGCCCACACCTAGACCTAGAATAAACAGGTAACTAGCCCCCATCCACGGTTCAGGCAATTGCGCAACAAACAGCAAAGCCCCTGCCAATGGCGCACTCATACAGGGTCCGACAATTAGCGCAGAGATCATGCCCATAATGAATGAACCCCATAAGGTTCCACCTTTTTGTCGTTGTTGCCATTGATCTAAACGCTGTAATACACCTTGTGGTAAAGATAACTGGAATACACCAAATAAATTCAGTGCAAACAGCACAAACATGACCGCAAATAACCCAATAAAGATGGGACTTTGTAACCAACGTTGGAAGTTATAGCCAAGTCCTGCCACAGCCAAGCCCATCAAGGCATAAATCAATGCCATTCCGACCACAAAGACACCTGCAATCATGCCAGCACGATAGCCACGATGACGTTGTACCAAAATACTGGATAAGATCGGAATCAGTGGTAAGGAACATGGTAAGAATGCGAGCAATACACCTAAACCTAAGAAAATGATCAGATTCAGTGCAATATTGTCTGTTGAAAGTAAGTGAAAGAAGTACTGATCATTGTTCCAATCGGCCTGCTTCGTACGCTGTTCAGCATTCCTTGTAGTAACAGATTCTGAACTTGCCTGCATCATCAAGGCATCATCTAGCACTGGCGCACTGGCTTCGCTAGGTCCTGTTAATGCAGTCGGTTCAGAAGATGGATTTAAGCCATTTTCATCCTCTTTGACTTCTGCTTTATTTTTTTTGGCTTGAGTTTCAAATGTTGCAGTTTCAGTGTTTTTCGCCTGTGGTTCTACAGGTACTGCAGTATTGGGTAATGACGACGATGTGACTGCATCTAATAATTTCTTTTGCGTTGTACTTTGCTGACTCAGCTTGCTTTCAGGCAATAATCCATCGGCATCGGTTTGAATGGTGGTGCGCTGAACCGGATAACATAAGCCACTTTCGGCACAGCCTTGCCATTCAATTTTATAGCTTTGCTTCGGTTGCATGGCGACAGTTGCTTGCACTTGTCCATAATGCACTTCGGTCATGCCGAAATTGGGGTCATCTTTTTGCTGTGGACGAGGCAGTTGCAGTGATAATGCTTTGCCATTTTCAATGACTTTAAGCTGATCATGATACAGATAATAGCCATCAGCAATACGCCACGTGAAGATGGCTTTGTCTTGCGCTGTCGATACAGCCTGAAAAGCAAATGCTTGATCAGGGGGTAAAAAATCAGCGGATGCTGTTTGCATACTCAAAATGCTGAATATTCCACACAACCCTACTAACCCAATACGCATAGATGACTTTAATACCCGACATAAATCTATTTTGGTTGATTATGCAAAAGCATAAATTAAGGGAGCATTAACAAGATAAATCATTTATAAAATACAGGCAGGAAGTCAGGAAAACGCTATGTTTGTTGTTTTGGTTGAAGATGATCCATATATTGCCTCAAGTATTTGTGCCACATTGGATTTTTTAAATATTTCAGTAGAACATGTGAGTCATGCGCGTGATGCAGATTATTTTATCCGCCACAGTGCAGTCGATTTATGTTTGCTGGATTTAGGCCTACCGGATCAAGATGGTTTAGACTTACTGCGATCATGGCGCAGAGATCACATTCATGTTCCTGTTTTGGTTTTAACTGCACGGTTACAGACCCAGCAATGTGTTGAGGCATTAAATGTCGGTGCCGATGACTATTTGACCAAGCCTTTTGAACTGGATGAACTAATTGCACGGGTTCATGCACTCACCCGACGTCACCGCGGTTTTTCATCGAATGTCATTCAATTTGACCACTTAATGCTCAATAAAGACACTCAAGAAGTCCATTATCAAGATCAAATGATTCAGCTTTCACGCCGTGAATACAGTTTGCTTGAAACCTTGATGAGCTATCCAAATCAAGTACTTAAAAACGAAGTGCTATTAGACAAGTTATACGGCTTCCAAGACAGTATCGAAAGTAATGCCCTGAATGTCCATATTTATCACTTAAGGCAAAAATTGAATGCAGACTATATCCAGACCATTCGGGGCGTCGGTTATATGTTTAAAATTCCTGAGTCAATTCCATGCAAAAATCACACAGCTTAAAATGGCGCTTGGTCAGTAGTCTTTTTGCCTTGATGATCGGCTTATGGAGTGTAGTATTTGTTTGGCTGTATATCGACTTACAAAAGCGTCTTCAGGACACCTTAGATCAACGTTTGCATGCCTCCGCACAAATGGTCGCACGACTGATTCAACAATTACCACTGCAAAGTTTGGATGAGTCTGCCTTAGTCCAACAACTTCATTCCACAGATCAAGAACCATTGATCGCTTGCGAAGTATCTTTATTTAGCTCTGACATCAGTGTAGGACAGCATGTGATTGCCAAAACACGCGGTGCACCTAAAGATTTAAGTCAGCAAGCAGTTGGTTTTAGTACTTGGCAACAAGGTGAGACGCAATGGCGCAGTTATGTGTTACGCCGTGGTGAGATTCAAGTGGTGGCTGCAGAGCGTATGTTTTTGCGGGAGTCTTTGCTAAAACAGATTTTGCAATCGGTCTTAATTCCGCTGATCTTGTCATTATTGTTGTGTATCGGCTTAATTGTTTTGATTATTCGTCGAGAATTTAAAGCCTTGGATCAGGTTGCAAGCGATTTAAGTCAGTCAAATTTATCGCTCAATGAGGCAAGCCAATATCTCACAAGCTTAGATGCCAATACCATGCCCTCAGAGGTCTACCCTTTTGTGCAAAATTCGAATCGCTTAGTCCATAAACTGCATCAAAGTCTTGAAAATGAAAAAGTCTTTAGTGCATACGCTGCGCATGAATTACGGAGTCCTTTAACCGCAATTAAAACCAATGTGCAATTGGCACAACTGATAGCGAAAACGGACGGCAATATGAAATTGCAATATAGCCTGGATCAAGCAAATCAAAGTGTCCGTCGCTATGCTGATTTACTTGAGCAATTACTGATGTTGTCGAATACTGATCAATCTATTGAACAGATCAAAGCAAGCATTCAGGTACAGCCCATTATTGCAAAAGTACTCGATGATTTAGCACTGATTTATCCTGAAGCAACAGCTAAAATTCAGGTCGATTGGCACAGTCTTGGTGATTTGATATTACCTGAATTTGTCTTGTATTCTGTTCTTAAAAATCTGCTTGAAAATGCACTATTACATGCAAATGCTGATGTGATTAACGTGAGTATGCAGAAAAACACTTTACACATTCAAGATAACGGTCCACATTTAAATGCCGAAGATATTCGTTACTTAGGGCAACGTTTTTGGCGTAAATCGTCTCAGCAGAAAGGTCATGGACTGGGCTTATCTTTGGTCAAAATAATGCTGCAACAATATGCTTATGCCATCCAATTTGAACCGAATTTTCCTAAGGGATTAAAGATTACACTGTTATCTCAAGAGTGTTGAATAAAGCAGATTATCATTTTTAGATCATGACCATTTATTCTTTGATTCTCAACGACCACTTTAAAAAAAAGCTTGATATATTTGTAATAGACTGACTTGTAATACCTTTATTTCAGTTCAAGGGCAAGCTCTCTTGCTTTCTTTAAACTCATGTCTGGATATAGACCAAGTGATTCTGACTTACGCTCACCATGAACGTTATAACGTACATTCCAGTATTTTTGCCCTGCTGGCGTCACAAGAAGTGAAAGACCATTCTCATCTGACAGACGGTAACGCTTATCTTGTGGCTGTGCTTTTCTGCATTCTGTATCTGTGAGTTTCATGTGTATTTACCCGTTATCAATCCTAAAATTATTGGGTAAATTTTCCCAAAAATTACCCACTCAAGGCAAAAATTGGGTCACACAGCTTAGGACAAGGTCGGACAATACAGCCAATAAAAAAGCCTTTAAACATTGAGTTTAAAGGCTTTTTTAGGAATTTGGTGGGATGGCGTCTACCGAATTAAAAACTTAATATGTTGATTTATATACATTTTAAAGTTTTGTAAAAATCAACCATACATAACACCATACAAGATGCCAATTACTTAATATATCATTAACTTAAAAGCCTATTTATCGAGTTCAATTCTAACAATTGAAATTGAACTCGTCTAGGTTATGTATATCGTGTGGAAGCTATTGAGCAATAATTCGAGAGTCTAACGATTCCAGTCTCCAAATGTATTTCCTTCATCATCCATATAGATTCCATCTCCAAGATAAATAGCGCCATGCTCATCAGGGGCACAATCGCCAAAAATTTCTAACAGTTCAGCATTGACCGAATTCATTACAATATTCCGTGAGAACTCCTTTTCATCCGAGTTAAAACGGTGATAATCGGCTACCGAATACCCTAGTCCCTCTAATTCATCATCGGTCATTACACCTAATTTACTCTTCAAGCGACCTATTGAATGAATCCATTTTCTATCATCTTTAACAAAAACTTCCCCACCGTATGCTTCAGGGTCTTCAAAAGGCTCATAGCCATTTTCAACTGCTCGTTGCTTGCTCACCTCAAGCCATTCAGGAATATTCATAACCATTCCAACATTAAAACCTCTTTAAATTCTTATATCTTAAGCCCAAATATGAGTGGCCATTTTAAATAAAATTTTCTGTCTGGTTTCCAAAGCATCACGGTCAAATACATTGATACCTTCCAACTCATTTAGATCAAATTTCGCTCTAAATGCTTTAAAGTCTAGATTTGATTTATAAAAATCTTCTCGTAAAGTTTCATTCCATAAAAGCGTACCTGAGTATGTCTTCAACTTCTCTTCATAAGTTTCATTATTGCTCGAGATATTATCCTTACCTTTTAACAATAAGATACCACCTAGACGATTTCGCTCATTCACGAATAAGTCTTCTTGGTTATCAAATAACGCTAGGCTTTCTGCATTCCTTGAAAGTATATGTTCTATATGAAAACCGTTAACTGAGCCCGTGTTTGAAACTAAAGGTTGGTATGAATGTCTCATCTCCACATTCAGATTCTTTGCTAAAAAACCTTCAACCCTAGCAAAAAAATATCTCTTGAATCTAGCATTTAAATTATCACCAGTATTTTTAAACAACGAATAATCAAAAGGATTCTCAGGTTGAACCTGTCTCTTTTTCTCTATTTGAGACTTGAGTTCGTTATCAAATACAGAACGTATGATAGACAAATCCTGCTCACGTATTTCACTTGAAATGCGGTAAAGAGATTCTTGAAAAGCATTACTTTCATAGCAATTCTGAAGTTGTAAAAGAGCAAAGAACCGATCTATCTCTTTAGCTATACTGTTTAACTTCTCATCTTCATTCGGATCATCAATGCTACAAACTGACAATCCTAACAAAAGGCTACCATCTAAATCATTTAAAGAGTTAAAAGTAAAATAAGAATTTGAATCATTTGATAATTTATTTAAAAGATTGGCATAAACTTTGGAATAGTAAGTAAAGTCTGCATCTAAAAAATCCACAACCCCCTTAGGATTGTGATCTAAGCATAATTTACTTTGAAAACTCGATGAGAAAATGATTCTATGGTAGTCACCATCAAACTTTTGCCCCTCGGCTCTCGTGTCAGCAAATTTAGACTTCAAATAGAATCTGAAGAATCTATCCGCCTCATCCTCGCTAAACTTGTTAATTTTTTTGAGGCTAGTTTCCCAAAGCTCATTATAATTTTTACTTTCTAAGAGTAATTTATCAATCTGACCTAATAATTTCCCTTTAAGAATCTCATAAGGCTTAAGTTTTACCCCCCTATCATTGATAACCTCAAAAACCATAGGAACATCTGTCTGCTCCACTGAAAGATTGATTAGCACTAATCGTCTTAAAAAGTAAAATACAAAAGTTTCCAACTTATGGTGGTTATCACCAATATATGTGTCAAACCATTCAGATATAACTTTGTAGTTTTTTACCATATTGACTGCAGTAAGACCCGAGTCTATTGGTGCTGTATCTGCATCACCCGAGTAAAGTGCATCTAGAGTCTTTAGATGCCCCTTATGATTCATCCAAAAGGTATTTTCAAAACCAACTTGTCCACAAATTTTTGCATCCACCCATTTACTTAATTTACTTTTGTTATCCACCAATCTACGGTACATATTAATAATAATTAAAGTAATGGTTGTAAGCCGTTGCTGACCATCGACAACATACACTTCACCATCAATAGTGTTGGTGACATAAGTATTAAGGTAGTACCAAGGATATTTAGTATCTATCACCTTTGGTTCGGGTGGTAAATCCGAATTAGCCGAATAAACTTCGTTAAATTTATAAAATACATCATCCAGTAGTCTATTTACTGGCTCAGCACTCCATTTATAATCTCTTTGATAAAAATCAATGTTGTACTGCGTATTTGAAAATAAAGTGTCAATATTTTGTTTGTCTGGAGAAACATCCATTAATTAAATACCCTCAAAAAATAAAAATGGCAGATAGATATCTGCCATATAAAAATCAAATATCCAACTTCGGCAACGACTTCACAATTTTCATCGTCTCAAGGCTGACCGTAATCACTCGTAAGAACAGCTCAAGCGGGTATGCAGCATTGTTCATCGTTTCAATTGCCCAATCGTTTGCATCGTTGACAATGCCGCTGTCTTTGTGCGTAGAAACGCCCTGACGTTCCATCACCCACTCAAGTGCTGGCTTACCATTCACTACGTAATCATACGCCTCTACAGGGATGTCCTTGATGGTGATGCGCTTGTTGTAAACAACCGTACCCTTCTCACCTTTCTTCGCAAACTTCATCTTTTCGACATAGAAGTCTTCTACGGTCAATTGGCTGTACGCCGTGCTACCCGTATCCAATGTTGCTTTGTACGGTTCAACAGTTTCATAGTTCAAGTGCCAATGTGCAAGCTCACGACCTGCTTTAGAGAATGCCCAAAAGTCTTCTGCTTTCTTCACGCAAGGAATACGTGGTAGCTCCTTGGTGAGATTGTCCGCATAGCGGGTGCGGTATTCTTCGCTATGGAGCAAACCGTAGGTGTAATAGAAGATGTCTTCTTTCGTAATTTGTTCGCTAGGATAAGCTGTTTGGAAGTGCTGTAAGCCTTCGTCACTGATGCCATCTTTACGCTCGTACTTGGTTTCAGTCACGGTTAAATCGAGTGATTCATCAAACAAGTCACCTGAATCCACACTTTTGGTTTGGGTACTTTCTTCATAAACGTAGAGTGGGAAACCTTGACCTTTCTCTATAGTATCTAAGCAAAAAACTTTATCCATTATCAAGACAGAAAACCCTTTACTTGCACCAACACCGCTAACACTAATAACGAGATTAGAACTATTAGGAGTAGGGAAGAAATATGGCATTTTTAATTGCATTTCATTCAAATGTTTGTCGAAATACAAATAATTTTGAAAAAATGGACGATAAACGCTTGCTCTAGTTTTATTTGAATCAAAAGTCAAACTTATACCTTTAGCATAGGTTTGTTTTAAGCCCCTAGTCCAACTAATTGAACTCAAATTAGACTCCAATTCTTCTACTTTTAAATTGCTTTCAAGTTGAAAATTATAATAATTAATTGTTTTTTCAATATTATTATTTAACTTTTCAGAAGATGCATTGAAACACCATGCATCTCTATTAGTGGCAACCCCTAAAGAATAATCATTGAAAATATCCTTATTGATTTTATCCTTTTTATTTCCCATAGAAATGTATAAATCAAAGCTATCGTCACGTTGATTTAACCAATCTCCATGTTCATCAGGCTTAATTTCTACCCAACCATTAGCATTACTAATACCTTGCAAACTCTTAAAGTTGGCAATTTTCTCCAGCTTTTCCTCACGACTTAAATAATCACCAATATCATGGAAATAAATCTGACCCTGTTTGTCAGAGTTGGGGTTTTTCACAAGGATTGAAATAGCAATCGGTGCACGACTACCACTTCCGAATATTTTACCACCCTCTTGACGAGATCTTTCACCCGATGTTCGTTGGTTTCCGCGTAAATGAAAGATATAGAGACTGCTAAACTCTTCAACCAAGCATTTACGTAAACCATCCGTAGTATTGGCATCTATGAATCCAGCATTTGTTACAAAACCAATAATACCTTGTGTTGATACACGATCACTTGCCCAACGTATGGCGCGAATATAAGAGTCGTAAAGCCCTTTAGCTAAAACTGCATTTGATTTTTCAGCATAAGTTTTCGTAATTCTATTATCCAGACTTGGGTATGCTGTATTTTGATTATCATCATCAGCCGATTTCGCTCCAATTGAATAAGGTGGATTCCCAATAATTACCTGAATATCAAGCGACTTCTGACGTTTACGGCGTGCACTATTATCCACCAGTACTTGATCAACCAAATCTTCTTTCTCGTACATTTGGAAAGTATCAGTTAAACAAATACCCTCAAAAGGCGTGTATTCATCAATAATCTCGTGATGGTAAACCGCTTCAATGTTGATTGCCGCAATGTAATAAGCGAGCAATACAAGCTCATTAGCATGAATTTCATTCTTGTATTTATAGGTCAATTTCTTCGGTGGAATTAAACCACTTTGTAGTAAACGAGAAATGAACGTCCCTGTCCCAGTGAATGGGTCAAGTACGTGCACACCCTCGTCGGCAAAGCTCTTGCCGAATTCTTGTTGAAGAACATCATTAACGCTGTGAATGATGAAGTCCACCACTTCAACAGGCGTGTAGACGATACCAAGGCGTTCGGTCATGCGAGGGAAAGCATTACGGAAGAACTTGTCATAAAGCTCAACGATGATCTTCTGTTTGCCTTCTGCGCTCTCAATGCCCGACGCTCGCATTTTTACGCTGTCATAGAAGCGTTGTAATGCTTCGGTTTCACTGTCGAGTTGATGCTGATCTAAAACATCTAAAACCTTCTGCATGGCAACTGCCATTGGGTTATGCGCCGCAAAGCTATACTCGTCAAACAAGGCATCAAAGACAGGTTTGGTGATCAAATGCTGTGCCAACATTTCAATGATTTCAGCATCCGATACCGCGTTGTTCAGGTCGTCGCGAATCTCATGTGCAAATTCTTCAAAGACGGCGCGCTCTTTGTCGCATTCAGGACGCTCTAGAATGTCTGTAATAAGCTTAATATGGGTTTGTGCAATCTTGGCAATATCATTTGCCCAATCTTCCCAGTGATGACGATTACCAACCTTCTGAACGACTTTAGCAACGATAGCACGCTCAATCTCGCCCGATTCAAAACTGAAGGACTGTTGAACATCTTCAGCTTCATCTTTTTTCTTCTTGGTCGGTGTACCGATGGTTGCGCCACCTTTGCCTGCACCTTTCTTTTTCGCTTTTGCTGATACCTTATCCGTAATCGCAATGACTTCCATCTTAGAACGATCAATGCCTGTTAAGTCCATCTTGTTGATCATGGCATCAAAGCGGTCATCGTGCGAACGTAGTGCATTCAGCACTTGCCAAACGACTTTATAAGTTTGGTTATCATCAAGGGCTTTATTGGCATCTACATTCGGAGGAATAACGACAGGTAAAATTACATAACCGCGTTTTTTTCCTTCAGCAAGGCGCATCACACGCCCAACAGATTGCACCACGTCGACTTGTGAATTACGTGGTGTCAGGAATAACACCGCATCAAGTGCAGGCACATCTACACCTTCAGACAAGCAACGTACGTTACTTAAAACACGACAAATTGGACGTTCTACGCCGTTTTCATCGACTTGTGGTTCAGGTGTTGCTTTTAGCCAATTCAGCTTTTGCTCTTTAAGGTCTGCACCCATACCGCCGTCGACATGCTGTGCTTCGCAAATTAAGCGGTGTGAAATTTCGTTACCTTCTTTGGCTTCGGCTTCTTGATAGGCTTCAACTACAGTTTGAAAGATATTAGCAATACGTGTTGAACTGACCTGATGCTTACGCGCTTTCTCGGTTTGGTCGATGACCTGACAGAAAGCAAGGGCGCGTTGCATCGGGGTGATGTCTTCTTCAACATCCGCATGAATGCCTTGTTTAGACAAAGCTTTCCAACAGCCGACAATGCGTGCCGCATCATCGACAACGATTTCACTGTTCTCAGTAATAGTGCTTCCGATTTTTTTGATAATCGTGTCCGAATCCACTGTCAGTACAATGACCTTGTAATCAACCAAGAGACCACGCTTCACCGCTTCTGAAAAGTTGATGGTATAGAGCGTTTCGCCAAACAGCTTTTCATCATCCATTGAAAACAATGTGAAATCGGTTGCATTGTTTTTAACATCATCTGAGAAAATACGTGGTGTTGCTGTCATGTAAAGACGTTTTTTACCCAGAATAAAGCCAGCATCGTGAATTTTTACGAAGTTTGAATCATCTTCGCTGTCGTGTGTAGAACCTGTTGTGCGGTGTGCTTCATCACAAATGATGAGGTCAAACTCGTGCATTTGATGCTCGTTTTGAGCATCACTCACAGTATTAATCGAATGGTAAGTTGAGAACACAACAGTCATGTGCTCGTCGTCATGATGCTTCTCTACATTTTCTGCTAATTTCTTCGCATCTGTTGTCGCTGGATATTGCAGTTCATGTTCAAGAGTTGTGACTGCATCAATGACAGATGCTTTTTTCTTTTTGCCGACTTCTGTATCTGAACATACAGCATAGCTATGCAACGGCGTTGTTGATTCTTGTGTCCATTCAGTCAATGTTTGGGACAACAAGGATAAACTTGGTACAAGGAACAATACGCGCTTGCCTTTGCCCGCACATTCTTCAGCAATTTTAAGACTTGTAAAGGTTTTACCTGTACCACATGCCATAATGAGCTTACCGCGCTCTAACTTTTGGTCATATAAACCTGCTTTCACATTAACAAGTGCAGCTTTTTGATGGTCACGAAGCTCTTTTTTCGGCTTGAATATAACTTCTTTCTTTTCCGCGAATTGCGACCAATCAATCGCGCTCTGTGCCAGAGTCTCAAGGTCAATCTTAGTGACAGATGGGTCTTGGTTTTCTAGGGTCGCCAGTGCATTGTCAGACCAAGCATGCGTCGTACTGACAATGATACGGCGTGCAAAGTAGGTTTTAGATGCCGCCGATAGGAAACTGTCGATTTCTTTTTTAGAAACTGTACGGTCTGCATCATACAGCTTGCATTGAATAGCGTGGAACTCGCCGTCTTTGGTCGTTGCGACAAGGTCAATGCCTGTATCTTTGCCCGACAATCCTTGTTCTTTTGCCCATTCGGTATAGGTTTGTACCGCCGCGAATAGATCGGCATAGAAGGGTTCATGCTCGAAATACTTAATACAAAGCAATTCGAAGTAAGTTCCTTTTTCTCGTTCTGTTTTCGCTGTTGTTCTATAAGTGTTAATTAAGTCAAAAAAAGCCGACATGACAAAGTCCAAGAGTGCCTCGATATATACCGCTATATTAGGCAAAAAAATCACAAAACTAAAACTTTAATTTAGGTCTCTCAGATGCGCTTTATTATGTGAAGTTTGCATCAAAATTTATTAATGATGAATCGGCTAGCTAAAACCAAAATCGAGCTTACAGTACCAATGAGTGCATTCTACGGCAGATAATTATAAGTAAGTGTAGTTAATGCTAAAATTAGGTTAAGCTAGGTAGAAGTAAATATTAAGCTTTCACTTAAATGAAATATAAGAACTTTTCAAAAAAATTGCCGATTGATGAATGGTAGGCATACCGCATTTCGCTTATTTTCTAGGACATCACTCCATTTAATCACTGGCATGATTGAAGTTTTGCATAGCTGTAGCAGTGCAAAGTCGAAAGGTGCTGTGTAATCTTGATTGTGGGTGAGCATGGGCGAAAATTGGTGGAGCGGTAGCGTAGGCAATTTGAGCCATGGGCGGTTTGTTTGTTGGTCTGATTATTCTTTTTCGTTCAGATTCGCTATCGCTCATCCTCTCGTTAATAATCATTACTCAGTATATTAATAGACATATATGTTATTACTGTTATTAGGCCAACTTGTGTTCCAAAAATCTCTCTAAGTCATACAACATATGACTTAGAGTAAAATTGATCTTTAAAAAAACACCCCGAAATTTGCGAATTAAAACTTTCTCGCAAGGTCTTTCACGGCGTTTCGTTTCGCTTCATTCAGCCACGCGTAACTCTCGATCGCATCGGGTAAATTTCGCTTATGTCTGCTGATACTCAGCTTGTCCTCTTGCTCTTTTCCGAATGGTTTCACTTGGGTGTAATACTGGTCTTTTTCGGTGAGCATTGCTCGTTTGCTCAATTTAGTGAATTGCATTTTCTTGAATCCGCAAGTAATGATTTTGCGCAAGTTGCTTATGTGAAGGTCAATGGTATTATCCGTAAAAGCTAACTTTGTCAGCGTTACTTCAATTCGCGCTCTGTGCTGGTCTTTCGATAAAGATTGACCGCCCTTGTCGGTTCGTTTGAAGTATGCTCTCACGCAGAATACATCACTCCGATGATCGCCCATGCCGATGTTGTAGCCATTTTCTACAAGCTCATAAAGCGCATGTGGGGCGGTCGGTATATCTCGCCGTGTCCATTTTGTTTTATAGGTTCGTAATAACCTAGCGTCTACTGGGTACTGCATGGCTTTGTGCAACTTGATGACTATAGCCGAACCATCATCTCCGTAAAAATCAAGAGATAATTCGATCGCATCAATAGTCATTGTTTCACATTTTGCACCGTACTCTTTGACCAGTAAATCAGTAATTTTCTTTAGATCGCTTTTATTCCGAATGTCATGCAGTCGAATTGTGAATGATGCATCATGCTGGGTGATGTCGTTGTCCTTATGTGCAATGTAGTGACGTATACCTGTACGCTTTGTGATTAACTCTTTAATGCGGCTACGTGCATTATGTTCTTTGTAGAACTTGCACATAGTCGGGTCTACTGTAAACCTCAAGTCTAGCCAATCAATCACAGCTTTAATCTTTCGCACTGATGAAAACAGTTCAACATTGATAGGATAGTAAAGTTCAGCATCTTTTATGTTGTCAGCTAGGCGCTCCTGTAATGAGTCTAACAATGCATGAACTTCCGCTATGGGCGTTTCCATTGTGACCGCTGTTGATTCGATTACCTTTGACTTTTTGGTTCGCTTCGTCTTTGACCATTTTGGTACACTGTCCTCGTACTCACTGAGCAAAATATCCTTATCAAAGATAACTAGCTTTTTTTCATCCTTAAATAGTTCAAGCATGAAGCTATTTAACTCCGCTGTAGCTTTATCAGTCTCACGGTACTCGCGTGGGCTTAAATATTGTGTAATTTCCATATCTTGTCTAACTGCTGTGAATAGCAATAACTGCTACAATGAACACTAGTTCGTTGGTTACTTGCTCAGTTTTGCCGATTGTGTAAATGTGGAAAAGGAGATGTTTCAGCATCTCCTTTTTTTACTGCATCACCGTTTTGTTATTTGCGTCTCTTTAATTGACTACAAATCTCATCAACAATGAACGCAATATCAATTTTTACCTCCGTTGCAGCTTCAATATGATAAAAAATCAATTCTGCTGCTCCTTGAATACCTGATGGGGTACTGAGATCTACCGTGACATCCCCTGTATCGGCATGCTCGATAACATTCGCCACCTCACATTTAATAAATTCCTTCATTGCATCAGTACCCGTGACAGTTGTGTTATCACGTAAAATTACTTCGAGTTCATTTAAAGCGTCCATGCACTTCTCCTTTAGTTTCCTGCTTATGAGCATTAATGAAGGCTTTTAAACCTGCCTCTGTGTAGAACAGCTCACCATCAATCAAGTGATAATTGATGAGAAAACCGTCCTGTTCTTGCCACTTTCGTGGATTATATTTCAAATAAGACCACCACTGTTTTGTAGTTCGCTTATTTAATTCCGCTGTTAACAACAGCGCCGCATTCCAAATGCTATACATTTCTTGCACTGCACTTTTCCTAACTAGTACTTTGAATTAAGTAACTTTCAAACGCCGTATTAATCAGAATCACTTTTTCACCATGATGTACCGCCGTAAACACAATTGAAGTATTGGATGTAAGTTCACTTGTAATTTCACATTCTGTATAGACTTCAAAGTACTCATTTAAAGTAAGGACCGTCACTTTCATTTAACTCTCCAACTTACACGATCAACTTTTGAGATTCATGCCACTTCAGAATCTCGCAATAATCAAAATAAGATTTTGATTGCATTGAACTTCCAAACTTATAGGCTCTTGGAAAGGTTGAATCTCTTTTCATTAACTTATCCAAGCCATCAGTACTTAAACCTAAAGCTTTAGCAGTATCTTTTTTGGTGAGTCGAATTGGTTGGATGTTCATAGTTACCTCAATTACAGCGTATTGCCGATGAGGCTAGTATGAGATAAAGATATATGGATGTTCCAAGATTACGGCAGATCAAGCCTCCCGTAATCTTGAATACTTTTTATTCAAAAAATATTTTTATAGTTTTCTTTGATTATTTTTTATTCTTTAGAGGAAGGTAATGGTAAATTTTCCTCCTTACACCAATCAATAATAGTCTGAAAATCGCGCTCCTGATTAAAACATCTCAACGTGCAATTTACTAAATTCACCAAGTCTTCTTGATTATTAGCCATCTTGAAAGGTAAAACATTTTTAATAAACTGAATTCCCAGTCTCCTTCCTAAATCCATTCTTTTATTACGGATGTCGATATTAGTTACCTTCGGATTCAACTGAATAATTGGCTTATTCTGTAATTTTTTAATTTGTGCAAGACTGAATTTAATATCATTAAAAGAAAAAACTATATTTTCAACTAATCCCAATACAGCGACTACAGTTGAAAGTTCAACTGGAGAAGCATCGTCTTTATATAGCTCCTCAACACCTTCTGATAAGTTAATTCTTTTGATAATTACATTTTTATCTTCAGGATGTGAATAATTTGAAATGAAATGAGCTTTTTGAAAATGATAATTTTCCTTCAACAATACGCAACCTAGATTCTTAGACTCGTGTTTAAATTGAGTAATAGATAAGCTAGACGAGCTACTGATACAATTAAATAAGTCGATATTAGTTATATCCGAAATATCTAAACGCACATAACCAACATATTGTTTTTTGATCAAGTAAGCTAAATCTTCTGCTATCGAACACTCACATAAATCAAATCCTGTATTTAATTTAACGTATAAATCCAACAAACCATTCTTAACATAGTGTAAGAGGGTAAATTCATTACATTGCTGTTTAGTCATTTTTGATATTTCATCTAAAGCGACGGCGTAATCTACATAAGACATCATGCAGCCTCCTCTTCAGACATATCATCATCTTGAACCATAGCTTCAATAAAAGATTGAAGCACTCTTAGTTGTTTTGCATTGAATTTATTTTTTTCTAAACCGATATCGTTCCATGAATATTCCGTCAATTTATCAATTTTAAAACTATCAAACTCAAATGATTTGCCATTTGCTAAAGCATCTAAATAGTCAGACCAGATTTGCATCATCTTTCTACGTTGCTCTAGATATAAAGCTTTGTTGTAGACACCTTCCACACCACCCAATTTATGCGCTAAAGCTGATTCAACCCACTCACGTCGAAAACCACGCTCACGTAATGCTGTACTCATAATATGTCGAAAACCATGTGGTGTTTGCTTACCGTTATAGCCCATTTTTTTTAAAGCATTTCCGAGCGTTGCATTTGAAATAGGTTCTTTACTAGAATTTCTCCCTCTAAATAAGTAAGGACTTGAACCACTGTATGCTTTTAACTCTTTTAACAACTCTATAACTTGTGATGAAAGTGGAATCGTATGTTCAACACGCTTCTTCATTTTATGTGCAGGAATTACCCATAGTTTTTCTTCAAAATCAAATTCAGACCATTCAGCACGGCGAATTTCATTTGGTCGAGTACCTAACATTAAGGCTAGCTGTAAACCAATTGCAGTTTGTCGTGTCGGATAATTTACGACTTTAACTAAGAGATCAGGCAATTCTTTTTCAGCAACATGAGGCATGTTTACACTTACATGCTTTTCAAGATGCTTATGAATATTAGCACTGGGTTCTGATCTACCCGACCAGTCACTTCAGCTAAATCATAAATATCACGGCATAAAGCACAAACACGTTGCCCCATCTCAACAATCGGTTTCTTTGTTTTGGGATGCAGTTTTTTTTGAACTGTCTTAAATAAATCAAGCCATTCAACTTTTTTAATTGTCCGATAATCACGACTACCCATGAGAGGATAAACATGATTTCTTAGCGCCCCCTCATTTCGCATACGAGTATCATTTGTCCAAGTTTTATTTACACAATATTCTTCAGCAAGTTTTTGAAACAAAAACTCCCCACTACTTTGTTGGATCTGATCTTGTTTTTGTTGATCTTTAGCATCCTTCGGGTCAATACCATCAGAAAGTTGGTTTCGAGCCTCCATAGCTTTTTGTCTTGCTAATTTTCCGCTAACTTGAGGGTATGATCCTAGCCCTATAAATGTCCACTTACCCGTAGCTGGTTTTTTATACCTAAACTCCCAACGCTTTTTACCATCTCTCTTAATAACAAAATATAAATTATCGCCGTCGTTAATACGTTCTTCAGCTTTATTTGTTTCTAAAGCTTTTAGAACTGTATCAGCCATTGGAAATTTTGAAATATCTTCTTTAAACACAATAAACCTTTTCCGTGTATGGTCACACATCATTAAACTCAAACATACAAAACACCATACAAATGAGCCAATGCTATGTTTACGAATAATGCAGAATGTAAAGGCATAAAAAAAGCCCTAACTGTTGATAGTTAAGGCTTTTAGTTTGATATGTCATCATGTGAACGAATGACAATTAAGAATTTTGGTGGAGATGGCGGGAGTTGAACCCGCGTCCGCCAGCACTACGCTCGAGAATACTACATGCTTAGATATCGTCTATTGATTTAGCTCTTTGTGACCCGACGAACAGGGTACAAATCGCGATCCTTTAAGATTTAGTATAAGACCCCAAGGCTTGATCTTATACGGACTTGTGTGCGTTCGCTTCAGTCGGGACCCCTAACCACAAGTATTCAGGGATGCGGACAAGCTGCCCTTAGGCAGCTAGAGCGTAAGTTTCGTCGTTTGCGACTAAAATATGCAAATTTGATTTACGAGAGAAAATGCGCTCTCGACATGCATCTATGAGTTTCATCACCAGCGTCGAAGCCAGAAACATCCCCAAAGTAGCGTCATCATAGCATAACTTCAAAAAATTGCGATGCAATTTCGAAACAATTACACATTGATCTGCGCTTAATTACATAATTGCGTTAATATTTTATTTTTCAAGACCGCAAAAGAAAAATATATGAGCTTTTTATTGGCACTCGATCAAGGAACGACTTCAAGTCGTGCGATCATTTTTAACGAACATGGACAAGTTCAAGCTACAGCTCAACGGGAAACCCATATTCAAACCCCGCATTCGGGTTGGGTGGAGCAAGATGCTCAAGAAATTTGGAGTACACAAATTGCCGTCGTGCAACAAGCACTCGCTTCTGCTCGTATCCTCGCAAAAGATATTAAAGCCATTGGACTGACCAATCAGCGTGAAACCACTGTGGTTTGGGATAAACGCACAGGTCAACCGCTTGCTCCTGCAATTGTCTGGCAAGACCGCCGTGCAACCGAGTGGTGTGGACAACTGACCCAACAAAATCTCAATGACCTCATTCACAAAAAGACCGGTTTACGTATCGATCCCTATTTTAGTGCTGGCAAATTGGTTTGGTTATTAGAGCACACTCAAGGTCTACGTGAACTCGCAGAGCAAGGTCATGTGGCTTTTGGCACGATTGACAGTTGGTTGGTGTGGAACCTGACGCAAGGTGCAGAGCATGTGATTGAAGCCAGCAATGCCTCACGAACCATGCTAATGAACTTACAGCAACAAGCTTGGGATGAAGAACTCTTAGAATTATTCGATATTCCCCTGTCGGTCCTTCCTAAAATCATCAGTTCAGATGAATATATTGCAGATACCGCTACAGGTTTACTTGGCGCAAACATTCCCATTACTGGCATCTTAGGTGACCAGCAATCTGCGCTATTTGGACAGTCATGCTTTGACGCAGGAACAGCAAAAAATACCTATGGTACCGGCTGTTTCATGCTCTTTAACACCGGCACCGAAGTTCAATATAGCCATAATAAATTACTCTCGACCCTTGCATGGCAAGCTCAAGGTCAAACCCATTATGCACTTGAAGGCAGTGTATTTATGGCTGGCGCAATCGTGCAATGGCTAAGAGACGGTTTAGGGATTATTCAAAAAAGCAGTGATGTTGAAAAACTCGCGTGCCAAGTGGAGCATACCGATGGCGTGGTTTTGGTTCCTGCCTTTACTGGGCTAGGCGCTCCGCATTGGGATAGTGATGCCCGTGCCCTCCTCTGTGGAATGTCACGTGGTACAAATAAATCCCACATAACTCGTGCCGCCTTAGAGGCCATTGCCTTTCAAGTGTCGGATGTATTGACCGCCATGCAGTCAGACCTGTCTAGTCCACTTAAAGAACTCAGGGTCGATGGCGGTGCCAGTAGCAATGATATGCTGATGCAATTTCAGGCCGATATTTTAAATGTGCCTGTACTGCGTCCTAAACTTTTAGAATCAACAGCATGGGGCGCTGCCGCAATGGCCGGACTCAAAGCGGGTGTGTTTTCAAATCTTGATGAAATTGCAGCATCATGGCAATTAGAACGTGCTTTTGAACCCAAAATGAATGCTGATCAATGTGAATTTCATTTGGCCCAGTGGCAATCTGCACTCAAACGGGCGCGCTCGGACCTTTAATTTTTTTCAATCTACACCGTATGCAATAAAAAACCACTCATTCGAGCGGTTTTTTTATACTTGATAATATTTAATGTGCATGAGCACCACCCACACCTGCTTTAGGTCGTGGACAGAGCCAAATGATGAGTGCAGCGAATATAAAGACACCCGTCAAGACTAAAAACACATGATTGGCTGAAAGCGTTAAGGCTTCTTTATTCACCAAACTGGAGATGTAACCCAATGCGGCTTCTGAACTCATTCCATGATTCACCAAGGTATTTTGTACCTCGGTAACTTGTAAATTACTGACCATTTCACTGCGTGCGACTTTGGTGTGATCATCCCAAATGGTAACAGCAATCGATGCGCCAATAGCCCCTGCCATGGTTCTTAAGAAGTTCATTAAACCCGCTGCTGATGCCATGTCTTGTGGCAGTACAGATGCTAAAGCCATATTGGACAAGGGAATAAAGAAAAATGGTACGGCAAAACCTTGTAATATTTGCGGTAAAGCCAAAGCCATCAAGTCTGCATCCGTGGTCCAAAAGGCGCGCATAAGGGTGACTCCGCCCAAGATACTTAAACCAAAACTCGCCAAAGCACGTTGATCGTATTTGGTTGCAAGCTTTGCAACAATTGGCGACATGGTCAAACTACCGACGCCCATCGTTGCAGTAAGATAACCGGCCCACGTTGCGGTATAGCCCAAGTTAATTTGTAACCACTGCGGAATCAGGACAATACTGCCAAAGAAGGCACCAAAACCAAACGCCAAAGCCAAGACCGAAATGGTAAAACTTCGGTACTTAAACAGCAGTATATTCACCACTGGATGCCGCTCAGTCAGCTCCCAAATCGTAAAAACGATCAACCCGACAAATGCCGTCAGTGCCAGCACCACGATAAATGGATTATTAAACCAATCTCGCTCATGGCCCAAGTCCAACATCAATTGCAAGGCACCGATCCACAACACCAACAGCAGTAAACCACCGCGGTCAATTTTCAATTTCTGTGTAGGTGTTTCAGCCGTTTTCAGTAAGCGCATCGCTGCGATAGCACAACCGATTCCGACAGGAATATTGATAAAGAAAATCCAATGCCAAGATAAATTATCACTGATCGTACCACCCAAAATTGGACCTAAAATGGGGCCAACCACAGTGGTCATTGCCCACATCCCCATGGCTTGCGATTGCTTTTCAGGAGGGAAAATGCGCATTAACAACGTTTGGCTCAGTGGCATAATTGGACCACCAAACAAACCTTGCCCAATTCGGCAAAACACCAACATTTCTAAACTGGTCGACAAACCACACAGTATCGAAAATACCGTAAAGCCAAACAGGCTGATCACAAAAACCCGTACAGAACCAAAGCGCCCAGCGAGCCAACCGGTTAATGGCACGCAAATCGCTTCTGCCACAGCATAGGAGGTAATGACCCATGTCCCTTGGGATGCCGATACTGCAAGGCTACCGGTGATATGCGGCACTGAAACATTGGCAATGGTCATGTCGAGCACAACCATAAAGTTCGCCAGTGCCAAAACCAAGGCAGCGAGAATCAGACGACCACCTTTTAGGTCAGTCATTTGCATTTGCTGATTCATAGGCAATTACTTCGATTTCAGGTCAATCGTCGCTTCCATAGACAGCCCCACACGTAGTGGGTGTTCTGCCAACTCTTTTGGATCTAAACGAATCCTCACAGGTAAACGCTGAACCACTTTAATCCAGTTTCCTGTGGCATTTTGTGCCGGAATCAAGGCAAATGCTGAGCCTGTGCCACCAGAAAAACCGGTCACTGTGCCATTAAATTTAACTTTGTCACCATACAGATCAGACGTCAGTTCAACTTTTTGACCCGCTTGCACCCCTGCCAATTGGCTTTCTTTAAAGTTGGCATCGACATATAACTGAGAGACTGGCACCACCATCATTAATGACGTTCCCGGTGCAATGCGTTGCCCAACTTGAATATTACGACGTGTCACCACACCATCAAAAGGTGCTTTGATTTGTGTACGTTCTAAGTCCAACTGAGCTTGTTGTAGACGTGCTTGTGCAACTAAAACATCTGGGGTTGAGTTTTCATTACTGTCTTGAATTAATGCATCATTCGCCGCTTTATTACTTTGTGCCGCTTTTTGACTAGATTTGGCTTGAGCGAGCCCTGCTTGGGCCACATCAAAACTGGCTTTAGCGGTATTCACAGCACTCTGCGCTGTGCTTAATTCTTCTTTAGAAATCGCACCTGAAGCAGCCAATTGTTGACGACGTTGTAATTCATCTTGTGCTTTATTCAGATCGGCTTGTGCCTTGGCGACTTGTGCGCTTGCACTATGAATTGCATCATCACTGACAAAGATTTGTGAGTTTAAAGAACTACTATTCGCCGCAGTTTGTTTGTATTGGCGTTTTGCTTTAAGTAATTCAGCCTGTGCCTGAGCTAAGGCAATTTCAGCATCACGAGCATCAATGCGAACAAGCACATCGCCTTTTTTCACTTGCTGCGTATCACTCACCAAAACCTCTGCCACTTGCCCCGTGACCATCGAGGTAATCGACGCTGTTTCTGCACCGACATAGGCATTATCGGTACTGACGGAATGATTTAGAAATATTGACCAAATCAAATACATCACCAAAGCAATCACGATCAATGCAGCCACTATACCAAGGCCTTTTTTTCTGCGTGCTTTTAATTCCTGATCGGTGGGCTGCTCTGTAGATGGGGTTTCTGGCAGGTTACTAACGGTATCTGTCATAGATTTGTCCTAAATCTAGCAGACTTGGTCATGGCATCATGAGCTTTGCAAAGCATGTCAACTTTGCTGTCAGATAATGGTGTCGTGAGAAAGTCTATCTTCTTCAATTTTCCGGCATTTTAAAGCTAAAAAATCATATCCTGAGAATAGAAAATGTAACTCGTCAGTCTTTTTTTCGTCGGCAACAGGATAAAATCATGCCCTGCTGCCAATGCTGGACTTTATTTTTTCATCATTTTGAATGTGTTAACTTAAAAATGGCTTAATAAGCATACGATGCAATCGCCGTTGCAATCGCTTTACCTTCATCATTGACCATGGTCATACGCATGGTGCAGCCCTTACGACCTAAACGTAAGGTTTCAGCTCGTGCAAGGAAATACTGTCCACGTCCTGGCGCTAAATAATCCACACGCATATCGACGGTCGCTAAGCGAGATACCTTTTTACTAGTTTCTACTATATCTTCAGCTGTGGCCTTTTTATACAATTCTGCCATCGCAGAGATACCACCGATACTGTCGAGTAGGGTTGCCGCGACGCCACCATGTAAAATTTGGAATGCGACATTTCCAATTAGATTACTGGCCATGTCGACACGTGCTTCGATCTGACCATCAATCACCGTCATTTTCATGGCATTGTGTACAAAAAATGGGGAGCTGTTAAATGCTTGAGCAATGTTATTTAATAAAGTATCGATTTCATTCTTCGAGTTTAGGTCAATATTACCGGTCCAACTCTTATTTACATCTGTCATAGCCTACTCGAATCGCTGTCATTGAATAAAAAAATAATACGGGGTGCGCCAAACCCTCATTATGCGTCTACAATAGTCAAAGTTTAATACTGATCAATGAGATTGTTATGACCTATACGTTCAATCGTCCAGCTTTTCCTGCCACTCGCATGCGTCGCATTCGTAAAAATGACCAGCTTCGCGCTATGGTGCGTGAAACTCAACTGACGACTGATCATCTCATTTATCCAGTATTTGTGTTGCCAGGCCAGCAACAAACTCAAGATATTCCAAGCATGCCAAACGTACAGCGTCTATCTGCTGACTTGTTACTAAAAAAGGCAGAACGTTTACTCGAATTGGGTGTTTCAAAATTAGCTTTGTTCCCAGTTACACCACAGGAAGATAAAAGTTTAACGGCTGAAGCAGCTTGGCATGAAGATGGCTTAGTCCAAAGCACCATCCGCTTATTAAAAAAAGAACTACCAGAAATGGTTCTCATCACTGATGGTGCGCTCGACCCATACACCACACATGGTCAAGACGGTATTATTGATGATACCGGCTATGTACTGAATGATGAAACCGTTGAATGCTTAATTAAACAAGCACTCAGCCATGCTGAAGCGGGTGCAGATGTGGTTGCACCAAGTGACATGATGGATGGTCGTATCGGTGCAATTCGCCAAGCCCTTGAAGCCAATGGCCATATCTATACCAACATCATGGCTTATTCTGCAAAATATGCGTCTAGCTTTTACGGGCCATTCCGTGATGCGGTAGGTTCTTCAAGCAACCTCAAAGGTGGCAATAAATACAATTACCAAATGGACATCGGTAACCGTGCTGAAGCTTTACATGAAATCGCACTCGATATTCAAGAAGGCGCCGACATGGTGATTGTAAAACCGGGTATGCCGTATTTAGATATCGTCCGTGAAGTCAAAGATAATTTCGGTGTTCCAACATTTGTCTATCAAGTGAGTGGCGAATACGCCATGTTGGCAGGTGCCATTCAAAATGGTTGGCTGTCTGAAAACGTGATTATCGAATCGCTTATGAGCTGCCGTCGTGCAGGTGCAGATGGGATCTGGACTTACTTTGCTGAAGATGCAGCACTCATGTTGAAAGACATGAAATAACCTGCAAAGCCTTCCTGAAATGGTAACGTTCAGGAAGGCTTTTTTATATCTGTAAAATTTAAAAAACAGTCTTGGAAGAAAAACTTCGGCGTTGCTGAAGTTAAGATCAAACTCATACATTCATCGGTTAAAAGAACATGAATATTGCCATTATTGGGGCGGGTATTAGTGGTTTACTCAGCGCATTGGAACTCGTTGAACGCGGTTGTACGGTGACGATTTTCGACCAACAACGCACAGGTTCTGCCGCATCTTGGGCTGGTGGTGGCATCCTCTCCCCGATGTATCCTTGGCGATATCCCAATGAAGTCAATGCGCTCGCACGTTATGGCAAGCAGAGCTACCAAAAATGGAATGAAAAATTAAAACCTATGACTGGGATTGATTTTGAAATTCATGAAACTGGCATGTTGATTTTTGATGAAGATGATTTTGAAATTGGCTTAGATTATGCCCGTTTGCACCAAGACCCAATGCAACAGGCGGAATATTTACAATCCGAGCAAATTGAGCAGATTAATCCTCACATTTCAGCACGCTTTGCACATGGCATTTATTTTTCGCAATTAGCCAACATCCGTAATCCGCGACTTTTGCAGTCATTAACGGCTTATTTACAGCAGCATCCCAAAGTGATCATTCATGAACATTGCCCTATCCACCAATTAAACCGTTCGGACAATCGTATCCAGTCCATCACCACCGCAGATGGCAAACAACATACAGCTGATCAATTCGTTATTGCCACGGGCGCTTGGTCAGCCGCATGGAGTGAACAACTAGACATTGAGATACCCGTACAACCCGTGCAGGGACAAATGCTTCTCTTTAAAACTCCGCAGAACTGGTTGCCGACCATGTGCATGAATAAAGTCATGTACTTGATTCCACGCCAAGACGGTCATGTGGTTTGCGGCTCAAGTATGCGCCAATGTGGCTTTGATACTCAGACAACAAATACAACCTTGCAGCATATTCAAAAATCCTGCTTTGACATGGTACCAGAGCTTGCCAACTTTCCGATTGTGAAATCTTGGGCTGGCCTGCGCCCATCTTCCCCTGAAGGGATTCCGTATATTGGGCAGATGCCAAATTTCGACAATCTATGGGCAAACTTTGGGCATTTTAGAAATGGTTTATGCATGGGACCTGCTTCAGCTCAGTTATTGGCTGAACTGATGACTGGGGAAACACCTTCATTCAATGCAGACCACTATAGTCCGACTCGCCTGTTTCAAGATGCATTATTAAGTGTCGAATAATGGTCAATCCGTCAAATTCAACTAAGCCAATAAATCCTGCAAGGCTTCTTTTAACGTCGGAAATTTAAACTCAAAGCCTTGCTGTAATAATGCGGCTGGCTGAACCAATTGACCATTTAAAATTAATTGCGATTGCTCACCCAATAAAATTTTAAAGACAGTTGCAGGCACATTGAGCCACGGCTTTTTGGCTAATTGACGTGCTGCAATCTGCGCAAATTGAGCCTGCGTCGTTTTTTCCGGCGCAACCAAATTGAAAATATGCGGATCAATTGGCGTAGATTCAAGCAACCCATATTTTTTCTCTGCTTGTTTCATTAAAAACAGCATACTTCGGATCACATCTTGTATATGTATCCACACAAAAGGCTGCCGACCGGAACCTATTTTGTTGACCAAATTGAGCTGAATCGGTCGCAGCATTTGCGGTAAGATTCCGCCACCTTCAGCCAAGACCACACCTAGTCGTGTGATAATGGTATTTTGTTCAGGAAATTGGCGTGTGACTTGCTCCCAACTTTGGCATAGCTCTGACATAAAAATGGCTTGTGGTGCAGTATTTTCATCGCACACTTTTGTCCATTGTTCTTCAATATCAATACCATAATAGCCAACAGCTGAACCTGAAATAATGCATTTCGGAAAAATTTTACGTTTTCTTAAATATTGATACAGCGCTTCTGTGGTTTTGACTCGACTTTCTAATAATTGCTGTTTACGCGTTTCTGTCCAGCGACCTTTGCCGATACTTTCACCTGCAAGATTAATCACATAATCAATTCTGTCATGAGGAATTTGATCGAGCTGCTGTACCCAAGTTAAATGAGGTGATTTAGAAATACGCCCAGCCTTACGACTAAGCCCAATCACTTTATAATCCGCAGCTAAAAGTGCCTTGATGAGATGTGTGCCAATAAAACCGCTGCCACCTGTCATCAGTACTGTGGGCTGATGCATAATTTGTTCTTATCTATCTATATGAAATAATACTATTATCTATAGAACAAGATCACCAAACGATCAAGCTTTATGCACCAAACTTTTGAGCAGCCATCCGCTGTGCTTGCGGACCATAAAACCAATAGGTGATTAAATACAAAGGGATAGCCATCAGTAACAACATGATCACCATTAAACTCATAAACTGAGGATGTTGAACATAGAGCATTAAATTTTGCCAAATTTCAGGATCTTTTCTTGAAAAAATTGCGATACCCAAAAGTACAAAAGCTAAATTATATAACCAAAAAATCAGGCTAAAACCTAAGGTAAATTTTTTACGCTCTGCCTGTGTCGGTGCTCTCTGATTTTTATTTAAAAACCGAAATAACACCACGATCATGGCAATCAGGTAGGGTACGACCGTTAAAATACCACCTACACCCTGTGGCAATAATGCAGCGATCACACCGCAAATACAGGTCATGATTAAACAAATGAAAAAAAACAATAAAAAATAACGTGTTAAAGACACCATGACCCTAACCCAAGAAGAAGTTGACACCTAGTATAAAAAAAAATGCATTTTTTTTCATTTTCATGTCAACCAATCTGTAAACGGCTACGTTATATAGGGTACAAGGTCTGTAGCAACCGATGATTTGGACGGCATCCACAATGTTTCGGTGACCTTTTTAAAAGCAATAAGCTTCATTTTGAATTTAAGTATGAACAGCAGCCATGACTTAAATTTGAAATCGATTTTTTGACCGACGATTTCATCATCACTCGAATCGTCGGTCTTTTATTTTGTGCCTCATGCATTTAGCATCGAATTTTATTCTTATATTCTACACCCAAAAAAAAATCAGCCGATAAAATATCGACTGACTGAAAATTTTATGCAAGTTTAAAATAAGTCACAACTGCAAATCTATGTTATGCAGCACAGTAGCGATTACGCCCCTGTCTTTTGGCTACATAAAGGTTTTTATCAACTTGATCCAGAAATTGCATTGGATTATCCAGATCTGAAGGAATAATGGTTTTTACCCCCATGCTGAGTGTGACGAGTTCCGACACTGCAGAGGCTTTATGCGGTAATCGTGCAGCACGCACGGCATCCATAATTCTATCGGCCATCACTGCTGCTGCGGCTTCATTGGTCTCTGGTAAAATCCAAGCAAATTCCTCGCCACCAAAACGCGCAACTAAATCACGAGGTCGTGTACAACAAGATTCCAAACTTTTAGCAATTTGACGCAGACAGGTATCCCCAATCACATGACCATTCAAGTCATTGTATTGTTTAAAATAATCTAAATCGATCAAAATTAAACTCAGCGGCTTTTGCGTGCGGATTGCGTTTAACCATTCACGCTGGTAAAAGTCATCAAACAAACGTCGATTTGCAATACCTGTTAAGCCATCTTTATATGAATATTCTTCGAGCTGACGTTGCAATTTTTGTAGTTGTTCCTCTTGTTTTTTCCGCTCGGAAATATCAAACATAAAGCCGACAAGACAATCTACATCACCATTTGGTTTACGCACGACATGAACAACATCACGTATCCAAAGATATGAACCATCTTCTTTAAGTGCACGATAATCTGCTTCATGATCTATACCAGCCATCGACTGTGAAACACAATAATTCAGTACATAATTACGGTCTTCCTCGTGCATACGTGATGCCCAATCATCTACCGTTTTCCAACTACTTTGTTTCCAACCGAGTAACTTTTCAATTTGCGGTCCAATATAACTAAATGTTTTACTGTCCCAATCAATACACCAAGGAATGGCTAATGTAGACTCTAATAAAGTCTTATACACCATACTATTTGCAAGTTTTTCTTCGTCAAAAGGATTATTTGGCATGTTGCATCTCCTGCTACCCCAAATGCAGGTAATACACCTGCTGTACAATAATTCACCTATATACAGGATTAGAACAACATTTTATATTCCTAGTTCTTGGTATTTTTTAACCTAATTTCAGATCTCTACTATTTGAAACGTGTAATCCATCAAAGAAAATACAACAACAATGAACCAGTTCTACTATTTTGAAATTCAAAGTTCTGATACCAAGCTTTAAGTTATCTATTATTCTGCCGTTTTTGGTTGGTCGTTTACACGAGTTAAGTATTCCCTAATCAGTAACCCCAGACTTCATGGTGACCTCTTAGAATGCTCTGTACAGACTCCACCGATGCATTGCATTACCAATACATTTACTCGTAGTTTTGAAGTTAAAGATTTCAACCAAATCACTAAGAAAATTCTGGTACAAGATGGCCAAATTGCTATAGAAAAATTTGTGATATTTGGATAATACTGGTAAGGCTATTTCATAAATCCAGCCCATAATACTTTTTGCCTCCTGCAAGTAGATGCACATGCACATGCACATTAATGCAGTTATGGCATAGTTTAGATTGGATACTTTGTAACTGTCGATAACGACTTAGTTGGACTGATGAATGATTAATCTCCCTCGTAAACATAACCATCTGTGATACTTTATAGCCCAATCAATTTTTTGATTTTTTGGTGCTTGCATGACTGTTCGTTTTTTTCATACTTCAGATTGGCATTTAGGACAATTTTTTCATAATCATGAGCGTGACTACGAGCACACCCAATTTTTAAATTGGTTACTTGAGCAAATCCAAGAAAAACAACCGAATGCATTACTGATTGCAGGCGATATTTTTGATGTGGTGAATCCAGCATCCAGTGCACAAAAACAACTGTATCAATTTTTAACCGATGCCCATGCTATTGCCCCACATATGCAAACCTTGATGATTGCAGGTAACCACGATTCGGGTTATCGCATTGAACAGGTTGAGCCTTTTTTAGCGAAGTTTAATGCCAAAGCAGTGGGGATTATTTCAAAACAAAACCAGCAATTTGACCTCGATCGTTTACTTGTCCCGATTTATGATGCTAATAAAAACATCATTGCATGGTGTTTAACTTTACCTTATTTACGCAGTGCTGAAATCACAGGTTTAAATGAGCAAACCACCAACAGTCAAAATGCCATTGCTTATTTACATCAGCAGTTGATTGCGGCAGCAAAAGCTCGTAAACAGCCTGATCAGGCTTTGATTCTGATGTCACATGCACATATGCAAGGCGGTGAAACGTCTGATTCGGAACGCCCGATTGTGGTCGGTAATGAAGAAGCTTTATCAACAGCGTTGTTTGATGATGTGATTGATTATGTGGCACTTGGACACTTGCATAAACCGCAAAAAGTGGGACAAACGCATATTCGTTATAGCGGCTCACCGATTCCCCTGTCATTTAGTGAAATCAATTATAAGCATCAAGTGCTTGATATCAGTATTGACCCGACTCAAAGCGATGAATCACGCTTTCAAATAGAGTCCTTAGCGATTCCGCGCAGCGTGCAATTGCATCGCATCAAAGGCACAATTCCAGAAGTTTTGGCACAATTATCCGCTTTGTCGAGCGGTGAAATTGAAGATATTGATCAGCGTGAATATGTCGAAATTGAATATCATACCGACACTCCGCCTGCACCGAATTTACGACAGCAATTTGAAGAAGCGCTAGCGCCAAACCGTTATCGTTTGGTGCGCATTAGCCGCCGTTATTTAAATTCAGATCAAAATAATCCGCAGCAAGCCGCAATCAACCTTGATCCGCCTACGCCTGAAAAATTATTCCAAAACCTTTGGGAAAAACAGGGCTACGGTGCTGATGACACCGTAATGAAAGATTTTTTAAGTTTGGTCGATGAAGCACAAAAATCACTTGAAGATGATGCGAACACTTAAGGAATTGCCATGAAAATTTTATCTATACGCATTAAAAACTTGGCATCTTTAGCGGGTGAGCATTTTATTGATTTTGAATCTGAACCCTTAGCAAGTGCAGGCTTAGTGGCAATTATTGGTAAAACAGGTGCTGGTAAATCGACTATTTTAGATGCCATGTGTTTGGCGCTGTTTAACCGTGTGCCGCGCTTAAAAGACAGCGATGGCAAACTCATCGATGTAGATGGTTCAGAGCTGCCGACCAACTCACCGCAAACAGTCTTGCGCCGTGGTACAGGCCAAGGCTTTGCCGAGCTCAGTTTTATTGCTCAAGACCAAAAAGTCTATTCAGCTCGCTGGGAAATTAAACGTGCCCGTGAAAACCCAAATGGTAAATTGCAAAGCGTACAGCGCTCACTGAAATGCTTAACAGATGGCACTGTTGTTGCGGATAAAACCAAAGCGGTTGAGAGCCAAATTTTACGCATTACTCAACTCAGTTTTGAACAGTTCACCCGTGCCGTTTTACTGGCTCAGTCAGAAGTGACCACTTTTTTAAAAGCGCGTGATAATGAACGTGGCGAGCTATTGGAGTATCTAACCAATTCCAGTATTTTCGGGAAAATTGGTCAATTGGCCTTTGAAAAAACCAAGCAAATTGCCAATCAGCGTAAGGCTTTGGAAGTTCGACTCGGTGATATTGAAATTTTATCGGATGAAGATCTTGCCTTATACACGGCGAATTTTCAAAGTCATACAGAGTCTTACCAAAAATTCGAAAGTGAAAAGCAGCAATTGCTCAAACAGCAGCAATGGTTTCAACACAAAGATAAACTGATTGCGGATATTCAGCAACGTGAGCAATATTTGGCTGTTCAACAGCAGCAACTCGATGCACTGCAGCCGCAGAAGCAGCAATTGCAGCAACTGGAAAAATTCGCCTCAATCCGTCCAAGCATCATTCAACGCAAGAATTTAAGTACTGAAATAGCAACGCTGCAGCCTCAATTGGCTCAAGCACAGCAGCAGTTCAGCGCAATTGAAATTAAGTTTAATCATGAAAAAACTCAATTTAAACAACTTGATCTACAGCAAAAACAGCAGCACCAATTTGAAGTTGATCATCAAGATCAAATTGATTTAGTACGTGCGCGAATTGCCGACCGCCGAGTGCTAGGCGATCAGCTAATTGCTGTAAAAGATGAACTCAAAAAACTGCAAGATCAGCATGCCCCGCTGCTTCAAGCCGAACAGCAATTGTTACAAGTACAGCAGCAGTTAGAACAAAATATAGCGCAGCAAAATACCCTACTCTCGCAAACAGCACATTTTCAAATTTTGGATGAAGCACTGTCTGCACATCTCAGCCCTTTACAGCGTTTTATTCAAAGTTATGTGCAATTTGAGCAGCAATATGGTGATGTCGCTCAAGCCACGCAACAAGTGGCACAAAAACAACAGCAACTTGACCAGCTCATTCAGCAATTTGGGCAAGACCAAGCACTTAACTCGAAAATTACGGGCTTGCGTACAGCGCGTGAAGACTTATTAAATCGCATCAATCAATTAGATATCACCAAGAGTCATTGGCAGCATTACCACGCCATTCATGTTGAACATCAGCAAAAATTGCAAGACCAGCACCAACTGCAAAGTGATCTCACACAGAATCAGCAGAAATGCAGCATGGCTGAAACCGAATTTCATGCACAAAAAGCAGCTCGAGAGAATTTGCAAACTGTACTGCAGCAGCAGCGATTACTGCATGCAGAAAATATTGAACAGCTCAGAGCAAATCTGGTTGCAGGTGAAGCATGTTTGGTCTGCGGCAGCACCGAGCACCCTTATACATATAACCAAGATGTGCTTTCCCATGAACTATTGAAACTGCAAGTACAGCAGGAACAGCAAGCACTAGCGCAGGAAAAAATAACGTTTGATCTGTGGCAGCAACTGCAAAAAAAATGCACACAGCAGTCCACTGCCTTTGAAGCCAATGCACAGCAACTCACCGCAATCAGCACGCAACAGAGCAATGCCCAAACCCAGCTTGAGCAATCACTTAATGCACTGAATATTCCATACGATTTGCACTCAGATTTGAGCTTGCTTGAAACGGCTATAACGCATCATATTGCACAAACACAGCAATCTTTGCAGCAAACAGAAGCTGATTTAAAAACCCATGAACAGGCGCAGCAAAACAGCCATACTTTGACTCAATACATTCAGCACACGACAAAGCAGCTGACAGAAATACAGCATGCGGAACAAAATATTCAACCTATTTTGTCTTTATTGGATGACACTGAAAAATACGCATGGCAGCAGTCAACCCGCACCGCTGCTGAAGAAATTTATATTCAATTACAGCAACGTCTTAACACCTTAAAACAACGTAATGAACTAAATGCTCAGCTGAATCAAATAACACAGCAGCTGGAACAGGCAAAACAGCGCAGTAAATTCAGTCTAGAGAATATTGCTGCAACTGAAAAACGCATTTCGACACTGTTAGAAGAAGGTAAACAAAATAGCGATCTTGCAATCCAAGCTATTTTTACCATGACTCAAGTAACTGTTGAAAAACCGCATGAATGGTTATTACAGTTTGAGCAAAACCGACAACAGCTGCAGACTCAGTTTAATACGGTACGTCAACAATTTGAGCAGCGACGCCAAGCCTTTGATACGGCACAAGCAACACTGCAAAAATATCAGGCACAGCAACTACAGTTGCAAACTCAACAAAATGCAGCCGCGTTGAGTATTCAACAGTGGTTAGCGCTGCATATTGATTTTAATGACGCCTTGTTACAGCAGCTCAGTGAAATTACACATGAGCAAGAGCTGCAACTGAAACAGCAAATTAGCTCGGCTGAACGTGCATATAGCGATGCTCAGTCTGCTAAGAAAACATTGGATGAGCAACTACAGCAGCACTTAATGCTGCAGCCTGAAATCGAATTTGAAGCACTACTCTCACAATTACAAAGTTTGGTTGAACAAATAACCCAAGTGATGGAACAGCGTGATGAAGTGAAACTCAAACTCGAAGTACATCAACGCAATGTAGCAAAACAGCAGCAATTTACCGATCAGATTCAACAGATCCAATCTGAGGAACATCGTTGGAATAAGATTTCGAGCTTAATGGGCGATGCAACGGGCAAGAAATTCCGTGATTTGGCACAGCAATATAACCTCGATATTTTAATTGAATATGCCAATCAGCAATTGGCGATGCTTTCACAGCGCTATACCTTAAAGCGCCTTGAAAACTCATTAAGCCTAGCCATTGTCGATCATGATATGGATGGTGAAACCCGCTCGGTCTCTTCGCTTTCAGGCGGTGAGTCTTTCTTAACCGCGCTCGCTTTATCCTTAGCCATTGCGAGCATGGCATCAGGTACAACAAAAATTGAAAGCCTATTTATTGACGAAGGATTTGGTACGCTAGACGCTTCAAGTCTGCACATGGTGATGAATGCTCTGGATCAGCTACAAAACCAAGGGCGTAAAGTCGTGCTAATTTCTCACATTCAAGAAATGCACGAACGAATCCCTGTGCAAATTCAAGTCAATCCTGTCGGAGCAGGTGCAAGCACCATCCAAATCGTATCTTAAAAAAAGCCTGCTTAAAGCAGGCTTTATAATTTTTGATTCTCTAGATCATTACGTCCCGAGTGGACGTAGCGTTAAAATCTGTTCACTACGCCCAAATGGGCCATGGACATCATGCAATACAGAACTACTCAAACCAACACCATCCGCTCCATACTGCTGCACGGTTTCCAGACCTAACCACTGTCCCTGTGGTAAACGGTGCAAATGGATTTGTAGATCCAGATTTGGAAAGCCCCAGCCAAATGGCCAATCCTGACGCGGAACAATACCATTGGCGGTATCAACCATGCCCATTAAACGGACAAAATCAGCAGTCGGCTCACCTTCAACCATGTCATGCTGTGTTCTCAGCCACACAATGCCTTGACCTGCACGGCGCCCATGGCTTCTTGCTTCAATCGACTGAATATATCCCCCCGGCCACTGACGGATACCGTCCCAAATCGGCGCAGTTTCTGGCCCAGTCACATCAGCATCCTCCAAACCTTTCACGGACTGGCTATTTTGCGTCATCATGCGCCAAGTGCGTGCCACAATGCAGGTTTTGCCCTGAGCCCGCATTTCAGATTCAATCAGTTCAATGGTTTTTCCCGGACGAATCACTTGCGTGATTATTTCAAACTCGCCAGCAGGAATTAAGCCCAAAATATCGAGGCTAATGCGCCCGATACGCATATCATGACGTGGTGAAAAACGGTCTAATTCAGCACAAATAATGCCTGTAGCTGGTGCCATGTGTTGCTCATGTGCATTCCATGCACCTTGTGCTAAATTGGTCGAATGGTAATGTGCCGTGACACAGCCTTGCGCATCTACGTCGCGTTGAATCAACTGATAATATGCCGTCATGAACTTCCCTATTTGTCCAAGTGTGAATTACTTCAATATCAAAAACATCCTGATTATTTTGTACTCAACTTTAATGGAAAGTTCAAATTAAAAGGCTCACTTTGAACCCATAGGTTTCATCTATTGTGAAAATTTATCTGCTGTGCTTACACTTTATAAGCCTAGTTTTTGAAAGCAGGCTGAATCTTCTGTCCTATTTTGAATAATCACGTGCGCCAAACAATGCTGTCCCCACGCGAACCATCGTTGAACCCGCAGCAATCGCATCAGTCATATCGCCTGACATCCCCATACTTAATGTATCCCAATCTTCAGGTTTCGTATGCTGTGCTTTGACATGCTCAAAGAGCACTTTGGCATCAACAAAAGCTTGTGGATTGTTTGGAGCAGGAATTACCATCAGTCCACGTAAGCGTAAATTCGGTAGCGTAGAAATCTGTGCGACCAAATCTGCTACTTCATTCGGCTGACAGCCATCCTTCGTATCTTGCGCGTCAATATTGACTTGTAGGCAAATATTCAAAGGCGCTTGAGTCGCTTCTCGCTGGCTTGATAAACGCTCCGCAATAATCAAACGGTCTACCCCATGCACCCAAGCAAAGTTTGAAGCCAAATGTTTGGTTTTATTGCGCTGTACATGACCAATGAAATGCCAATCAATCTCTAAATCTGCCAAAGCCTCTATTTTTTCAAGCGCTTCTTGCAGATAATTTTCACCAAATGAGCGTTGCCCCGTTGTATACATTTCTCTTAGCATTTCAGCAGGATGCGTCTTAGATACAGCCAACAATTCAACCGACTGCTGTGGTCGACCCGCAAGTTGGCAAGCCTGCTCAATTTGCTGCAAGACTTGATTTCGTGCTTCTTGAAGTTTATTCATTGACGGGGTTCTCATTTCGTTCATCTTTTTTTGCATTGCCCTGCAACTAAGTGTTGGTTAAGCTGTGGGAAAGCCTTATTATTCTATCAAAATAATTAAGATTTAATTTTTATCTCGGGGATTTTATGGACATTACAGAACTATTGGCCTTTGCTGCCAAAAATAACGCTTCGGATTTACATTTATCTTCTGGTATGCCACCAATGATTCGTGTGGATGGTGAAGTTCGTCGTATCAACCTTCCTGCTCTTGAACACAAAGAAGTGCACAAATTGGTTTACGACATCATGAACGATAAACAGCGTCGTGATTACGAAGAAAAATTAGAAACCGACTTTTCATTTGAAGTACCTGGTGTGGCTCGTTTCCGTGTGAACGCATTTAACCAAAACCGTGGTGCTGGTGCCGTTTTCCGTACCATTCCTTCAAAAGTACTAACCATTGAAGATCTTGGTATGGGCCAAATCTTCAAAGATATTTGTGAATATCCACGTGGCATCGTATTGGTGACTGGTCCAACGGGTTCGGGTAAATCTACCACGCTTGCTGCGATGGTTGATTACATTAACGACAACCGTTATGACCATATTTTAACGGTCGAAGACCCGATCGAATTTGTACACGAATCAAAAAAATGCTTGGTCAACCAACGTGAAGTACACCGTGATACGCACGGCTTTAACGAAGCACTTCGTTCCGCACTGCGTGAAGACCCGGATATTATCTTAGTCGGTGAGATGCGTGACCTTGAAACCATTCGTTTGGCGCTGACAGCTGCTGAAACCGGTCACTTGGTCTTCGGTACACTACATACAACCTCTGCCGCAAAAACCATTGACCGTGTGATTGACGTATTCCCTGCTGAAGAAAAAGATATGGTTCGTGCCATGTTATCCGAATCACTTCAAGCCGTAATTTCACAAACCCTACTCAAGAAAAATGGTGGCGGTCGTGTGGCTGCGCATGAAATCATGATCGGTATTCCTGCGATCCGTAACTTGATTCGTGAAAACAAAGTCGCGCAAATGTATTCTGCGATTCAAACCGGTGCCAACTACGGTATGACCACACTCGATCAAAGCTTAAAAAACCTTGTCGCAAAAGGCATTATTAGTACGCAAACTGCACGGACTGCAGCGAAACAACCCGAATCTTTCTTGTAATTTTTTTATTTTTCTGGGGCGATCGTTATGGATTTTAACGGCTTACTTGATTATATGGTGGAGAAAAAAGCATCGGATTTGTTTATTACAGCCGATGTTGAACCCTCGATTAAGATCAATGGGCAAATTTTGCCAATTGGCTCGACTAAGCTACCGGGCCCGACTGTCGGTCAAATCTTACATTCTATTATGTCTGACAAACAGCGTAAGGAATTTGCCGAAACGCGCGAATGTAACTTTGCCATTAGTAATACCAGTAAATCTGCTCGTTTTCGTGTCAGCGCCTTTCAACAACGTGACCAGCCAGGTATGGTGCTGCGTCGTATCGAAACCGTTATTCCAACGATGGATGAGTTGAAATTACCGCCGATTTTAAAAGAATTAGCGATGACCAAGCGTGGCATTATCATTTTCGTAGGTGCAACGGGTACAGGTAAATCAACCTCTTTGGCATCTTTGATTGGCTATCGTAATGAAAATAGCAAAGGTCATATCATTACAATTGAAGACCCGATTGAATTTGTACACCAACACCGAGGCTGTATCATTACCCAACGTGAAGTGGGTATTGATACCGACTCTTTCGAAGTTGCCTTAAAGAATACGCTACGTCAGGCACCTGACGTGATTCTGATTGGTGAGATTCGTTCACGTGAAACCATGGACTATGCGATTGCCTTTGCTGAAACCGGTCACTTGGTTTTTGCTACTCTGCATGCCAACAACGCCAACCAGGCCATCGACCGTATCATTCACTTCTTTGAAGCGGATCGTCATAGTCAACTGTTCATGGACTTGTCTTTGAACTTAAAAGCAATGGTTGCGCAGCAATTGATTCCAACCATTGATGGTAATTCACGTCGTGCTGCCATTGAGATTTTGATCAACTCACCTTTAATTTCAGACTTAATCCGTAAGGGTGAAGTGCATGAAATTAAAGACCTGATGAAGCGTTCTCGTGAACTAGGTATGCAAACCTTTGACCAAGCCTTATATGACCTTTATAAAGCCAAGCAAATTAGCTATAAAGATGCGCTCAAACATGCCGATTCACCGAATGACCTGCGTCTACAAATTAAATTGTCTGAAGAAGGCGGCGAGCATTTACTGCGTGCAAATTCAAATATTACCTTTGATGGTCAACATTAATTTTGCTTAAACGCTTTCGGAAATAAAAAACAGACTTCACATGAAGTCTGTTTTTTTATTCATTCTCATCCGTATCGGATTATTTTTTACGATATGCTTCTTGGCATTCAGGCGCATCACAATAGCCATAAAGATTTAATGAGTGACCTGTAAGTTGGAAACCAAATTTTTCTGCCACTTGATGTTGCTCATGCTCAATCACATCATTAGTAAATTCCACCACTTTATTGCAGTTTTGACACACAATATGGTCATGGTGATCTTCTTGCATAATCTCAAAAACAGAATGATTGTTTTCGAAATGATGGCGTTGAATAATACCTGCAGCTTCAAACTGTGTTAACACGCGATACACAGTTGCTAAACCCACATCTTCACCCTGTTCAAGTAAAGTCTTATAAATATCTTCTGCGCTTAAGTGATGTTGTCTTGAATTTTCAAGCAATTCCAATATTTTAATTCGTGGAAGTGTAACTTTAAGTCCAGCTTTACGTAAATCTTGATTTGAAATAGGCATGAAAAAAGGTCTCTCAACAAAATTAAAGTTGGAATATGCAACAAAGTGTAGATGCAGTATGATCTATCCTTGGATCAAATGCATCATAATTAATTTGGGATAGTTTAGCAAAATGCAAAAAATCATGCTGACGTTATTCGTCACTTCATTGCTCGTAGGCTGTTCAACCTTGGGCGTTTATAAAGTTGATATTCCACAAGGTACACCTTTAACTCAAGCACAAGCGGCTAAAATTCAAGTGGGAATGAGCCACCAACAAGTTCGCTTTTTGCTAGGTAGTCCAACTGTTGCCGATCCAATGAATCCGTTACGTTGGGACTACATTTATAAGTATACCCCAGGAACATATGCTAAAAAAGCCAAGATTCCTGCTGCACATGGTCAACACTTAAAAATCTTCTTTGACCAAAACGGTATCGTTCAAAAAATTGAAGGCTTAGAAACCATTCCAGAGTCTCAACCGGGCTTACCAGGTTCTAAAGAAGCGATTTTAACTGCGCCACCACTATAGTCGCTTTAAGATAAAAATAAACCCCTAAATTTAGGGGTTTTTTTTATAAGTACAATTGCTTGAAACGATTGCCTCGACAATAACGGCCGACGGGATTTTTCTTGGCGCGATTACGACGAATATCTTTCGGATTAATGGTTAATGCACGATAGATTTCGACACGATCACCTGCTTCAAGTAACTGAGATGAATCGCTTACACGCGCCCCGAAGATTCCTAGTGTTAATTCTTCGGGTAAATCCACTTGTTTTCGAATGCCACTTTGCACAATAGCATCTTCAACCGTCATACCGGGATTAAAGCTCAGCGGAATTAATATCTGCTGTTCCACGCTCGCATAAGCGACCCATACTTGTAACTGAGCTGTCATTAGAATAACTGCCCAATCACAGCCACCAATGCCAATATTATTGACAAGGGCACTACGATACGTACGGCAATACGCCAAATATTATAAAAGGTTTCATGACTGAAGTTCATTGACTTACGTAGATGACTAATCTTCATAATCCAACCTGCGAAAATCGCATAAATCAGACAAATAATTAAGCCCCAAATCAACAAGGCAATATTAAATACTGGAACAACAGTGCTCAGTGCCCATACAAAAACCGCAACCAATAAAATCGCCCATTGCAACACTACAGCCAATTGGCGTTGTTGTAATTGTTCACGTGCCATTTGAATCAGTAATGCAGAAGCTGCAACTAAACCCACAACCAGTGCTAAAGCAGGTACTTGTGTTTTTGCTGTGAAAAAGGCAAAAGCAACCACTGCCAAAAGTTGAGCGATCCAAATTGGAAATACCGTTTTGCTTGCAATCTCTTGTTGCTTCACGGCTGGTAAACTTGACTGCCAGTACAAGCCCATCCCCAAACCACTTGCTACGAGCGCCAAGACGGTTGCATTGCCCCACTCACTAAATTCGAGTGTAGTCATTTTCCATTCTGGCAATGCCGTTCCCATAACATTCGCTAAGACTACTGCAGCAATCACACCAATGGCGGTCAAAATCACTAAAAATTGGCGTGGTACAAACGACAATGCAAATGCAATGACCGCAAGGACAGCCAAAATAATGCTATAGGCAAAGCCATTAGCTGTAAAAATTGCCACATATTGCGACGCGGCTGAAAGCATGGCACCTGCTAAAAATGGAATAAATACTACGGCAAGCCAACCGACTATACGCCATTTGGGTGAAGCATCCGCATCACGTGTTAGCGAAGACAGTGCTTGAACTGCTGTAATTTTTGAACGTTTTGCTAAAGCAATTTCCAAATAACATAGCGGTAAAGCTAAAATAAGCATTGTACCTAGCCACAACAGCCAGAAATCTAGCTGACGTTCAATTTGAATACCTGTTACCGGTGCTAAAGTTGCAATAATGATAAAAGATAAACAGAACGCCATCAGTGGCGATAACCATTTCGACATCGCATTGTCCTGCATGACAAATTCCTTTGAAAATTCTAGCGCTATTTTGCCTTGCTGTGCCTTGAAAATCAAAAACAAAAAGCAAATCACCTTAAAGGTGATTTGCTGCGCAAATGATATTATTAGAATTTAATTGTTTTTATTTCATTTTTTGAGGTTATGAAAAGAAACGTGCAAACCAATTTTTGCCTTTTTTCTTTTCTTTTTCTTTGATGATACCCATCATATTTTCTTTAACAGCACCGACATAATCAGCATCATCGTGCTGAATATGGTTAATCAGCCATTTTGAAAGCACTTCATGTAATTCATTTTCAATCGCATGCCCCATTTCAAAACGGTCACGGTAAGATTCAATTTTTTTAATAAATAAATCATGTACGCGTTTATGTGGCACACGATATTTATAACCCGCTTCTTCTTGTAAAGATTCTTCGAAGGTAAAATGTGATTGCGTGTAATCAATAATGTTTTCCAGAATTTGTTTTACACGATCACGATCTGTATTTGCGTCAATGCCATCAATTTCATTGATGTAGTCAAGAATCCGTTTGTGTTGATCGTCAATCACATCGATACCAGTATTGTATTCTGGAACCCATTTCATTTTCATTACGACCACCTATAAATATGAAGGACTTATCACGTAAATTTCATCATATAATTAAAGAACTTAAATAAAAATGAAGTAAAAAGGTTGGTTTTAATTGAAATACTGCCATTTATATTGTAATCAATTGTTTTTATTATGTTAATTTATTTAATCCCGAGTATAAAGCTAAGATATTTTTTAATCAATTCAATATCTTAGAAAACACCCTTAATTCAATAAAGTGTAAGATATTCATTTTTATAATGAATATCTTTCATTCAAAATTAATACTGATCTGCACGTGTGACGCGTTTTAAAGATGGGTCCAGCCGCTCACGTTCTAAACGTTCAACAACCGTCTTTGCAGCACGTATCGGACGGCCATGTTGAAATAAAATCATTTCACCCGGCTCAAATGCTGTCCAAACTTCGTTTTGCGTTAGGGGTTCAGTGGTAATCACGGCAACACGGTCTTCAGGCGTGGTGACTTCACTAAAATCGACTTCAACATCAATATCAATCAACTGTGCAGGTTGAAATGGGAACTCTCGAACCAGCCAATGCAGCTTGGTAATCGCATAACTAAATAGCGCCTGCCCATTCGACAAACAAAAATTAAAGGTGCCATGTTCTGCAATTTTCGGAGAAATTTCTAATAACAGATCAAACACCTGATCGAGTGTTGGTTCGGTATAACCAAAACGTTTCACCATTTGCTCGAGCAAATAGCAAAAGGCCAATTCACTGTCGGTATTGCCGACGGGAGTGAAGCGCCCCGTGAGCCCGGGCTGAAAGCCATGCAGGTCGCCATTATGCGCAAAAATCCACTGTCTGCCCCACAATTCACGACTAAATGGATGTGAGTTTTCAAGATTAATTTTGCCTTGTGTCGCTTTACGAATGTGTGCAATCACATTGCGAGATTTAATCGGGTAGTTTCGGATCAGCTCAGCAATCGGAGACTCTACAGCAGATTGATTGTCGACAAATAAACGACATGCTTTATCTTCAAAAAAAGCGATACCAAAGCCATCACAATGATCTGAGGTAATTCCTGCTCGCTGCGAAAATCCCCGAAACGAAAAAGTAATATCGGTAGGAGTCGCACAATTCATTCCGAGCAGCTGGCACATATCGATCATTTCTGCAGTAAATCTATGATTTCTCTATTGTGCATGACAGTTTTAGTTGTTGTAAATCTAAAATCGGCGCCATTATAAGAGTTTTTATAATCCAACAAGGCAAATACATTATTTGATCTTTACAAATCTCACTTACCCAACTGATAAATAAGAAAAAAGCCTCAAAAGAGGCTTTTTTATATCAAAAAATGCTAAGTATCTTAAGCTTTTTTCACATTGGTTCGATTGGTGATTAATGTACCCACACCATGATCTGTAAAGATTTCAAGTAATGTTGCATGAGGTACACGACCATCAACAATATGCGCGCTGATTACGCCGCCTTTGACTGCATCTAATGCACAGCCAACTTTCGGAATCATGCCGCCATAGATCACGCCAGTTTCAATCAAACGATCGACTTCTTGGGTGGTTAACCCAGTCAGCAGATTTTTATTTTCGTCTAAAACACCCGTGATATTGGTCAATAAAATTAGCTTTTCCGCACCCAATGCTTCCGCCACTTTACCTGCAACCAAGTCAGCATTGATGTTATAGGTATTGCCGTCTTCGTCTACACCTAATGGTGCAATCACAGGAATAAAATCGCTTTGGGTAAACATTTCAAGTACGTCAGTTTTCACACCAACCACTTCGCCAACTAGACCTAAATCAATCTGTTTTACTGAACCATCTTCGGCAGTTTTTTCCATCAATAATTTTTGCGCACGGATCAAATTACCATCTTTACCCGTTAAACCAATTGCACGGCCACCGTGTTTATTGATTAAGTTCACAATCGATTTGTTCACGCTGCCGCCCAAGACCATCTCGACAACTTCCATCGTTGCAGGATCAGTCACGCGCATACCGTCGATACGATCAGACTCACGGCCTAATTGTTTGAGGAATGAATCCACTTGTGGACCACCGCCATGTACCACAATCGGATTTAGACCAACCGTTTTCAGCAGCACGATATCACGTGCAAATGAGCTCTCAAGCTCAGGATCGGTCATGGCATTACCACCATACTTCACTACCAGCGTCTTACCCGCAAAACGTTGAATATACGGCAAAGCTTCCGTCAGGATTTGTGCTTTGTCGATGCCAGTATGTTGATGTGGCATTTGCCTCTCCTTATTGAGCATCTGGAATGTCATGAGCAATGTCTGGATAGTGCTCAACTAACATGGAAACAAACAGATCTCGTATTTCTTTTAAGCGTGCTGATGAGTTGGCATCAAAGCGTAAAGTGAAATACTCACCTGTATTCGATGCTCGAATGATGCCAAATCCATCATCAAAATCAAGGCGTATTCCATCAATTTTACTGATTTGTGCCAGAATTCGCGTAGAATTGGCTTCAACCTGCTTTAAAACTTCCGCTGGATCATGCTGATGCGTACTGACATATAAATCTTCGGTACTAAAGCGCTCTGGATATTTCGCCAAAGCTTCTGACAATGTCAGTCCCTGAGCTTGAATATATTCTAAGACTCTTAGTGCAGCATATAGACCATCGTCATAACCGCCGCCGCGGCCGTCATTAAAAACATAATGCCCTGCGTACTCTCCGCCAAAAACCGCTTTGCCTTTAGATTGGGAAATATATTTTCGCAAGAAACTACTGCCCGTTCGAATCATGACAGGCTGTGCTTCTAGATCACACACAGTATCGCGAATCATCGTTGAACATTTCACATCAAATACCACCTCTGCATGTGGTTTTTGAGTCAAACAAATTTCAGCAAATAAACACAATAATCGATCTGCAGAAACAACTTTGCCAGTCTCATCAATCAGCACTAAACGATCACCATCACCATCTAAAGCAATACCAATATCAGCCTTTTGCAACTGTATGGCTTGGCGAAGGTGAGTTAAATGTTTGAGCTGTGATGGATCTGGAGCATGATCAGGGAAATGTCCATCAGCTTGGCAACGTAATGCCAAAACTTCACAGCCTAATTTATTTAATAATAAGGCTGCACAATGCCCAGCTGAACCATGCATGCCATCGATCACAACTTTAAGCGGTTGCTGTAAATGAATGTCATCTAAAATAAATTTCTGATAGGCCAAACAATATTCAGGCTTGATTTCGTGTGGCTCAAGTTCAGTCATCAAATGCACACGTTCCGATGAAAAACAATTTCGTGCTTCGACTGCAACGTGTTGAATCATCTCTGGACAAGGTGGCTCACCTTTGATAATCCACTTGATACCATTATCTGATTTTGGATTATGGCTCGCCGTCACCATAATGCCATTGCCTTGAAATTGTCCCGCAATAAAATACAACATCGGGCTTGAGCAGCAGCCAATAATTTCCGCTTCAAGGCCAGCCTCATGGCAGACTTTTTGAATTATTTTTGCATAGGTTGGACTGGTTAAACGCGCATCATAGCCAATGGCAAGTCTCTTTTGCCCTACATCTAAATATTGTTTGACTAAGCCACAAGCAATTGACTGAACTAAATCAGCATTTAAGAGCGATATTTTCCCGCGAATGTCATATGCACGAAAAATATGTTGCGGAAAGTGACTAAACAGTGAACCCATACTATGTTCTTCTAATTACATCTTTATTAATTAAAAAATCTAAAATTCTATTGAGAATTTAAGCTTTTAATTAAAGGATAAAATCCTGAAAAAAAGTGTAGCTTTTTTATAACAAAATTAGTTAACAATCAATTAATAATATTTAAATACTGATCTAAAAATTACACTCACATTTATCCAATAATTTATTTTTAAAATTAAATCAATACCTTACATTAATAAAAATATCAATTTATCATTTAGTCTTAAATATTTTACTTTTCAAATATTTTTGATTATTTATTCAAATGTGTATAAATATAGTAAATCGATCAAATTTAAACCAATACACAAAATTCTAATTATTCTTTACCCTCACCCCTAAAATATAAACCAAGTAAACTCATCAGAATTAAAAATCCTAATAATATCCAAAATACTCTAAATATAGATTTGAATTTGAATAAATTAAAATTTAAATAAAATGATATAAATAAAAACCATCACGAGGATGGTTTTTTATTCGCTACTTGATTGTAGGCATTTACTTGTCAACACACTGGAGCAAAAGTCTTGCGCTGATTAGTTTTTACCTGTATGACCAAAACCGCCAGCTCCTCGTTCAGTGGCTTCAAACTCATCCACAATATCAAACTGAGCTTGTACAACTGGCACTAAAACATATTGTGCTAAACGCTCACCCGGCTCTAGGCTAAATGCCGTTTGGCTACGGTTCCAAACAGATACCATCAATTCACCTTGATAGTCAGAATCAATTAAACCGACCAAGTTACCCAACACGATTCCGTGTTTATGACCTAAGCCTGAACGTGGCAGAATTAAACCTGCATACTGCGTATCTTCGATATAAATCGATAGGCCTGTTTTTACCAGAACAGTTTGACCCGGTTCAATCACGGTGGTTTCTTCTACACATGCACGTAGATCAAGACCTGCTGAACCTGCTGTTGCATAAGTTGGCATTGGCCATTCCGTACCTAAACGTGTGTCGAGAACTTTAACTTGAACTTTCATGGTTCATTCCTGTTTCAATAAAACGAATTTCAAAAAAATAAATAAAATATTCTACGCATTAAGCTTTAACGCTTAATCAGCGCGCGTAAATTTTCTAAATAATGCTGTGCTTGCTGTTTAGGATCGATATCCCCAGCCAGCTTTTTCTTGCGCCCTAACCACTCCAATTCATCTTGTGGCAGTTCGTCCAAGAAACGGCTTGGTGTCATTTGTCGCATTTGACCACCGGCTTTACGTTGCTCTGCTAGAGTCATGGTTAAGCCTTGACGTGCACGAGTAATCCCTACGTACATCAGTCGACGTTCTTCCTCAACCGTGTCGGCAGCAATGGAGTTTTTATGCGGTAGAATTTCTTCTTCCAGACCAATCAAATAAACGAATGGAAATTCCAGACCTTTCGACGCATGAAGTGTTAACAAATTGACTTTATCTGTGTCTTCTTCTTCTTGTTGCTGTTCTAACATATCGAGCAGCACCATTTTACGAATCACACTTTCAATGTTCTTTTCATCTACATCTTCAGCGCGGTTTATCAAACTTTGAATACTGCTATATAGCACTTCAATATTATCCAGTTTGGTTTTTTCCTGCGCAGGTGTAGCAGCAGACTCTTTAACATAGTCGATATAACCTGCTTCAATCATCATGCGACGAATAATGGGAACAGGCTCATCATCTTCTAATAATTCACGGGTAAAGGTCGAAATAAAGTCTGCAAATTCAGCCAATTGGGTTGTAGCTTTTTTCGGAATCGCCATGCTCAAGCGCTGATCCCCTGCTGCACTGAGCAAAGACAAATTACTTTCCTGCGCAAATAGACCAAGCTTTTCCAAAGTCACAGGACCAATCGCACGTTTTGGTGTATTGATAATTCGTAAGAATGCGCTGTCATCTTCAGGGTTAATGATCAGACGCAAGTAGCTCATCAAGTCCTTAATTTCAGCACGAGCGAAGAAAGACTGACCACCCGATAATTTATACGGGATCTGCATTTGGCGTAGCTGTGTCTCTAGAGCACGCGCTTGGAAATTACCACGGTATAAAATGGCGTAGTCTTTCCAATTTTTACCGTTCATCAGCTTGTGCGTAATCAAGTCTTTTACGACGCGTTCTGATTCATCATCGTCATTACGACAAGTAATCACGCGGATCACTTCACCATGGCCTTTATCTGACCAAAGCTTTTTATCGAAAATATGTGGGTTATTGCCAATAACTGTATTGGCAGCTTTTAAAATACGACTGGTCGAACGATAGTTTTGCTCAAGCTTAATCACTTTCAGATTACGGAAATCTTCCTTCAATAAAGCCATATTCTCAGGCTTCGCACCACGCCATGCATAAATCGATTGGTCATCATCACCTACCGCGGTGAACTGTCCCATGACACCCACGAGTAATTTCACCAAAATATATTGCGCGGTGTTGGTATCTTGATATTCGTCGACCAATAAATAGCGGATTCGATTCTGCCAACGATCACGCACTTCTGCATTTTCTTGTAATAAGCGCGTCGGCATGACAATCAAATCATCAAAATCAACGGCATTGTACGCACGTAAATTACGCTCATACAGTTGATACAAATGCGCAAATTGAACGTCTTCTGCTGTTTCACAGGTGGTATGCGCTTGCTCAGGTGGAATCAGATCGTTTTTCCAATCTGAAATCATTTTCATGGCTTTGGCAATCAGCTCTTTACTTTCTGCACCGGATAAATTGTCGCGATGCATTAAGTCCATCAAAATGCGTTTGCAGTCATCTGCATCTAAAATTGAAAAGTTATTTTTCAGTGGTGTATTTTTTAATTCCAAACGGAGCATGTTTAGCCCGAAGTTATGGAATGTAGAAACCGACAGCCCTTTTGCCTCTTCACGGCTCATCAGCTTCGTCACACGCTCTTTCATTTCACGCGCAGCTTTGTTGGTAAAGGTCATCGCGGTGATACGGTGCGCAGGAATACCACAATGCTTCACCAAATAGGCAATTTTACGGGTAATCACCGATGTTTTGCCTGAACCTGCCCCTGCAAGTACTAACAAGGGTCCTTGAGTGTATTTCATTGCTTCAAGTTGCTTGTCGTTCAACTGACTTGCCAGTGACATAGTCTTTCCTCTTATTAATTCGAGGATGATTATAGTCATCTGAAACGATCTTGCCTAATGCAAAATGTATTTTATCGGTCATTAAAAATGCCATAAAAAAAGCCACCCGAGGGTGGCCTTTCGTTTCGAACTAAAACTTATTTAGTTTCGTAAACTGAGATTTCTACGCGACGGTTTTGTTCACGACCTGCAGCAGTTGAGTTATCCGCTACTGGAGAAGTTGAACCGTAACCACGTGCAGTAATACGAGTTGAAGAAATACCTTGAGACGCTAGGTAGTTTTTCACTGAATTTGCACGGTTTTGAGAAAGTGGGTTGTTGATCGCATCAGTACCAGTGTTGTCTGTGTGACCATGTACAACGATTGCAAGTTTGTTTGCAGTACCGTCTTCACGCAATACTTTAGCAACGTCATTCAACGCAGATTGGAACTGAGATTGAATAGTTGAAGAGTTAGTTGCGAAAGTTACTGATGGCATAACAAGGTTGATCGAACCATCTGGATTACGACCTACGTCAACACCAGTACCAGCCAATTCTTGTTTAAGACGTTTTTCTTTCTTATCAAGAAGAAGACCTGCACCACCACCAACTACAGCACCAATTGCAGCTGCTTGACCCATTTTGTCTTTATCAGCATTAGAATAAGCAATACCAGCGCCTAAAAGAGCACCTAGACCAGTACCGATTGCTGCTTTGTCATATTCCATGTTTTGACAACCAGTAAGTGCCATTGCCCCAACTACTGCCGAAATTACTAGTGCACGCATTGCATGCCTCCTTCTTTGTGTTTTGTTGTATGGTTGAAATGATGAAGTAAAACAAATGGCTGAACCATTGATTTTTTGTTAATAATAAAACGTTTAGTTACAATTTGTAATATGAATACGAGATTTATTTGTTAATTCCATCACAATTTCTTCACAGTTCTGCAGATGCCCTTTTTTATTTAATCAACTCGAACTATATTTATTAGAATAAATCATTATTTGGACAATTTCCGCTAGGACTTTTTATATGTCATCTCAAACAAATAAGCAACCGACACTAAAAAAAATTAGCAAAGGACTTACCGTCGGTTCAGTTATGACAGGCAGTACTTTTTTCCATGGTCCTCCTGTACTAGCCCTTGGTCTAACCAAACTCTTTAAAAAATCAAAAAAGGTTGATGAAACCAACATAAAAATTACCAACAGTTGGCTCATGGTTAATAACTGGTTAATTGATCACGTTTTACCCAACACAAAATGGGATATCACCATCGATGAAGGCCTCGACTTAAATTTGCATGGTCGCTATCTCATGACCTGTAACCATCAGAGTTGGGTCGATACAACAGTTAACCAATATTTTGGTTTAACCCGTATGCCACTGACGCGTTTCTTTACCAAATGGGAACTCATTTTCATTCCATTTGTTGGACAAGCTTTTAAAATTTTAGGCTTTCCAATGATGAAACGACACAGCAAAGAACAAATCGCGAAAAATCCTGAACTTAAATATCGAGATATGGAAGAAGCGCGTAAATCTTGTGAACAGTTATTGAGCCAGCCTTTTACCCTGCTGAACTATTTGGAAGGCACTCGCTTTACCCCTGAAAAACATGCGCAGCAGCAATCACCGTATCAAAACCTTCTTAAGCCGAAAGCGGGTGGTTTAGCACTAGCACTCAATATTTTAGGGGATCAAGTTGATGCTCTCGTGGATATGACCATCGTCTATCCAAATGGTGTACCAGGTTATGGCGAATTTTGGCTCGGTGAAGTTCCGCGTATCGCCGTGGATTTACGTAAAATTGAAATTCCAACGTGGGTGCATGGCGGCAACTATGAAGATGATGCAGAATTCCGTGAAAAATTTCAGCATTGGGTAGATGAGCTGTGGACGGAGAAAGACCAACTCATTACTCGTATGAAAGCTAAATACTCAGTTACTGAATAATTAAGAAGAAGTTTTATGTCGCAGAACAGCATGCCGCAAAACAAGAAATCTAAATATCATCATGTCAATCCAAACAGTTGGTCATTCAAACTGTTTTTGATTTATGACATATTCATGGTGTTTATTATTGTTTTTAACTTGTTCTGCCTGTGCATGAACTTTTTCCTCATGAGCAATCTTGGCAGTTGGTTCTTTAACAGTATCCACCTGCCCGATGTGCTGAGTTTTTACCGTGAACATTTACATCCATGGGTGATTACTACCGAAGCGTGGTTCATTATCTTTTTGATTGTAGAATTGTTGGTGCGCTGGGCGATTGCCATCATCAACAAGCACCATCAGCGCTGGTTCTTCTTCCCGTTTATACATTGGTACGAAATTTTAGCTATTGTGCCGCATTTACGTTTCCTGCGTTTATTTCGTGCGGGCATTATTGCTTATCGACTGTATGAAATGGGCTATCAAATCGTGCCTTCTGCATGGCAGAAAAAGGCATTGTTCTACTATCGAGTCGTGATGGAAGAACTGTCAGATCGTGTGGTACTTACCGTGTTAGATGGTGTTAAGCATGAGCTCAATACCAGTACAACCCATAAAGACCTAATTAGTAATCTTGTGCAGCATCACCGTGAGATGTTCACCCAAGTCTTGGCCGAAATTTTGCAAGAAAATTTAAGTAAAGAGCTACGTACTGAACGTGAATTGATCGCCAAAAATGTCGGACAAATCGTCAGTCAGGCCATCGAAGACACTCCAGAACTCACGCAGCTATTGCGCTTAGTGCCAATCGTTGGCAGCCGCATTGAACAGCAGATTCAAAGTATCGGGCAACGTTTGGGTGAAAATATTACCCAAGGTTTAATTTCCCCATTGGCTTATCCCAATACATCGACGGCTCAAAAACCCAATCTATATTTAGACATTTCACAGCGTGTTAGCCGTATTGAAATCGAAAATAATGCCCAGCTGGATGAGTTGGTTCGCTCTGCGGTTTTTGAAAGTCTAGAGGCTATTCGTAAGCAAGTGAAAGTAAAACAGTGGCAGCAGATTATGCAGGAACAGGACCAAGCTACAGAATAAACACTTAGTCAAAAATAATTGCGAACTCCGCTAGAGTATTCATGCAAATTGTTCTAGGATTTGCTCTATTTACAACATAACTACTTCGGCACAAAAGTAATAGTTAGAAGTCTCAAGGATTCAATATGGCTGATATACGGATAAAAGGCAAAATGGTCAATGCGATTCGCATTCACCTCGATACCAATGATCATGATGCGATCCGCCAGCAACTTACTCCAATGTTCCAAAAGGCTTTTCCACCCGGAACATTAGCCGTGATTGAAAGTACGGTTGATCAAGAACTAATTGCACTGATTCAACTACTTATTAGTATTGAAATTCAACCGATTGGTGTCACTGAAGGTCCGCTATCGGACCAAGCACGTGCTATCCAATTTCCCGTAGTTCCTGCGGATCGCAAACTACAACAAGTTAAACCGACACGCGAACAAGTGGTTGAAGAACCCGCACCTGCAGAAGAAAAAACCGAAGATAAAATTGCTGCAGTCGAAGTACCGACCATTCGTCATGCTACGTCGTATCACAATGAAATCTTACGTACAGGTCAATGTTTAGTCCAAGACCATGGCGATATCATTATTAATGCTGGGATTAATAGTGGTTCAGAAGTAATTGCTTCAGGAAATATACATATTTATGGTAGTGCTCGTGGTAGAGTCATTGCCGGAGCTGGTGGGAACACGGCTGCACGTATTTTCTGCCATTCATTAGAAGCTGAATTGGTTTCAATAGCAGGGACTTACTGTGTCGCTGATGATATTCCACCTCATGTGGTCAAACAGCCAGTACATATTTATTTGAATGACCAGCAAGAGCTAGTATTTGAAGCTTTGCAATTTTAATGTATAAATAATCACCAAACCCCTAATTAAAAAAGGGGATTTAAACCATAACAGGAGTGGATTCGGTGGCGAAAATTGTTGTCGTAACATCAGGTAAAGGTGGCGTAGGTAAAACAACTACAAGCGCATCTTTTGCAACAGGTTTAGCCCTTCGCGGCCACAAAACTGTTGTGATCGACTTTGATGTGGGTTTACGTAACCTTGACTTGATCATGGGCTGTGAACGCCGCGTTGTATATGACTTTGTAAACGTTTTGAATAACGAAGCTCGATTACAACAAGCGCTTATTCGCGATAAAGATATTGAAAATCTCTACATTCTGCCAGCATCTCAAACACGTGATAAAGACGCGTTAACAGATGAAGGTGTAGCTCGTGTAATGGACGAACTTTCTCAAGAGTTTGATTACATTATTTGTGACTCACCTGCGGGTATCGAACGTGGTGCAATTTTAGCAATGTATCATGCTGATGAAGCGATCATTGTGACGAACCCAGAAATTTCTTCGGTACGTGACTCTGACCGTATTATTGGTATGCTCGACAGCAAAACCAAAAAAGTCGAACAAAACGAAGGTCGTATCCGTAAGCATCTATGTATTACACGTTTCAATCCAGAACGTGCGGATAAACAAGAGATGTTGACGATTGATGACATTTCAAAAGATATTTTACGCGTACCGACTTTAGGTGTTATTCCTGAATGTAAAAGCGTTCTACAAGCATCGAACGAAGGTAAACCAGTGATTCTGTTTACAGAAGAAGCGGCTGGCCAAGCGTATGATGACCTTGTTGCACGTTTCCTTGGTGAAGAGCGCCCTTACCGTCACATTACGGTAAAACCTAAGGGTTGGTTAGCACGTCTATTTGGAGCGTAATCATGGCAGGATTCTGGAGCAAACTTTTTAGCAGCGACGAGAAACCGTCAAGCGCACAAACGGCAAAAGACCGTTTAAAAGTCATCGTGGCATCTGAAAATGGTTTAGGTAAACGCCTTAGCCAAGACAAGATTGACATGATGAAAAAAGAAATCATGCAAGTGGTAAACCGCTATGTTCGTGGTGTAGATGAGCAACATATTCAAATGTCTGTTCGTTCTGAAGCGAATATTGAAATGCTTGAAATGAATATCAATTTGCCTGAAGAACGTTAATCTGAATTCTGATTAGCCAAGTAAATTGAATCAAGGCAAAATGTGAGGCTGGATCAGTAAAGCGCTGCTTTACCCAGCCGCAAGATGAGAAGCTTTGCTTCGAGTGGGCTGGATTAGTTTTATTCCTGTGTTAGATCAAAAGCTTTGCTTCGAGTAAACGGGATAAAAAAAATAACTTTAGATCCAACCATAAAATGAGTCGCTTAACTTAGAGATGGCGAATAAAACCATTTTACTTGCGTACTCATTTTTGCCTTTTTTGTATTTTTAAACCAGCAAGGAGATTGCGATGGCATTATCTCAGCCAGCAACGTTCAACGAAGAATGGTCAGATGAGCGTGTATTTGCCTACCTTACTCAGCTTCCTCCTGAAGGAGTGAATGGCGACTTTCACGTGCTTTACCATGCTTTCAAACATATGCGTCCAAATGACTATGAGCGTCTTTTGACTCAATTCGTTGCCGATGGTCGTGATGTGAACGCAACTAATCCTGAAGGTCAGCGTATTCATGACGTGATTGCTCAATATCCACGTCAAAGCGCAGGTTTCCTCGAAGTATTGGCAAAATTTGCTTAATTTCGAGTACCGAAAAAAAAAGCCTGCATGATGCGGGCTTTTTTTTATCTTATTTAAAATCAGCGTTATTGTATTTCAGCATGATCAATGCACGATCAACATGAGCAATGGAAACATTAAGCCAAAACCAATAGTTTGTAGACTAATAATGGCCGCCATCAGTTGTGAATCGCCTTGATAATAGCGTGTCAAAATATAAGACGAAGATGCAGTTGGCAAAGCAAAAAAGACCACTAAAATCATCCGCTCAAAATCAGTCAAACCCATCCAAGTACTCAATAGATAAGCAATACATGGCATTAACATGAGACGCCCTATCGTATTTAAACTTAAACGACGTAGATCGGCGCGCATTTGCTGAAACTGTAATGCTGCCCCAACAGAAAGTAGTCCGAGCGGTAAACTCATGGCTGCCAATATTTTTAATAATTCAGGTAAGCCATGAAACAGACTCAAGCCTGATAAATTAAACAATACCCCTGCCACACAGCCTAAAATTAAGGGATTTTTTGCGATGGACTGACAGATCTGCCTCAATTGCTTCACACTTAAATTTGAGAAGGCCAATACTGAAATAATATTGACTAAGGGCACTGCAACGGCAATTAACATGGCAAACATCTGCATGCCTGTGGAGCCAAATAAAGCGCCCATAAGGGATAAACCAATATAGGTATTAAAACGGATATGACTTTGGATATACACGCCAAAACGCTGCACGGGGATATGCATAAACTGCTTGATCCCCCACAACACAATGCTGATCAAACTGGTGCCCGCAAGCAGTACTGTCAACATTCGTGAAACGGTGTTCATATCCAATTGCACGGCTGATACATTCAAAAAAAGCAGCACAGGAAATAAAACGTAGTAATTAAGTTTTTCTGAATTTGCCCAAAATTCATCCTGAACAAACTGTGTGTATTTAAGCACATAGCCCATCGCGATTAATGCAACGAGGGGAAACAATGCGACGACGATATTCATGCTGTACGCCTTGAAATAAAGTAGCTATTTCATCTTTAACCATTTATGTAGCACAATATAATCCTCATCTAGACTCATAACAAAATGAGTAATTACTCATGGCAATGACATTTTCTCAGCTTGAAATTTTTATTAAAGTCGCAGAACAACAAAGCTTTACTCTCGCTGCTCGACAGCTGGGAATTACTCAGTCAGCTGTCTCTCATGCCCTAAAGTGTTTAGAACAACATTGGAATGTCAGCTTATTTAGCCGTGAACAAGGCGAAATTAGCCTGACTCATATTGGTCAGCAGTTATTACTGCATGCTAAAGAAGTCATCAATACCGCACAAATCATGCAACAAGAAGTGCATGCCGCACATGGTATTCAACAAGGAACGCTGAGAATTGGCTCTTTTGGTTCTTCTAGTTCGATTCATCTGCTTCCAGAGCTATTAAAGGCATATAGAGAGCGCTATCCACACATTGAAATCTATGTCGAAGAAGGTACTGATGCAGAAGTGTCTCGTTGGATTTCTGAACGTCAGATTGATGTTGGTTTTGCCGTACTCCCTAAGCCGCAACTGTTCACCTTCCCCTTAATTCAAGATATTTTCATTGCCTTGATTCCAGATAGTTATTCAGTTTCCAAACACAGCCATTTAAATATCCAAGACCTACAAAACTACCCCTTTATTATGACCCGTGCAGGCAGCCAGTCCCATGTGGAAAAACTGCTTAAACAACACCACATACAACCTAAAATTACCTATCAAATGTCGCAACTGTTAACCATTTTAAATATGGTGAATTTACAGGAAGGGATTGCTATTGTTGCAGATATGGCGATGCCTACTGAGCTGTTGGCATTGCATCCACATGTGGTCAAACGTCCACTCTTTCCAAATACCCAACGGCAAATTGGACTCGCCGTAAAAAATCAAAAACTCATGAGCCCTGCCTGCAAAGCCTTTATCGAACTGGCCCAGTGCATGTTCTACCAAGATGAGTTCTCAATCTAAAAATAAAAAAACCTGCCGAAGCAGGTTTTTTGTTTTAGAACTTAGACCAAGATATCTCGTTTACCATTTGGCCCCATACTACTTACGATACCATTTTCTTCCATTTGGTCGATGATACGTGCAGCACGGTTATAACCGAGGCTAAATTTACGTTGCAGCGAAGAAGTAGAAGCTTTACGAGTTTCCAAAACGAAACTAACACATTGATCATACAGCGCATCACGGTCTGATCCACCATCACCATCTTCAAAACCGCGAGATGTCGGCTCTTCATCATAAGGCGTGAGGATTTCATCGACATAATTCGGTTCACCGCGCTCACGCCATGCATCACAAATACGGTTCACTTCATCGTCTGAAATAAACGCGCCATGTACTCGTTCAGGCTCAATTTTACCCGGTCCGAGGAACAACATATCACCATGACCCAGTAAGTCTTCCGCACCACCAGCATCTAAGATAGTACGTGAATCCAGTTTACTGTTAACTCGTAGCGCAGCACGCGTTGGAATATTGGCTTTGATCAAACCTGTGACCACATCTACGGTTGGACGCTGCGTCGCCAACAGCAAATGAATCCCTGCTGCACGTGATTTTTGTGCAAGACGGGTAATCATTTCTTCAGCTTTTTTACCCACTTGCATGATCATGTCAGCAAATTCGTCGGCAACAATTACGATCAACGGCATAGGCTGTAAACGTGGCGCACGACTTTGCGTTGCTGAGTCATCTGGCTTCCAAGTTGGATCGATGAGATCTTCCCCGTTGGCCATTGCTTCTTCAATTTTGCGGTTAAAGTCAGTCAGCTTACGCACTTTCATCAAAGACATCAGCTTATAACGACGCTCCATTTCATTCACACACCAGTTCAATGCACTCACCGCATCTTTCATGTCGGTTACAACAGGCGTTAATAAATGTGGAATATCGTTATAGTTGGCAAGTTCCAACTGTTTCGGGTCAATCATGATGAGTCGCAGTTGCTCAGGTGTATATTTCAACAACATCGACAACAACATGGCATTAACTGCGACTGACTTACCAGAACCCGTGGTACCTGCCACCAACATATGCGGTGCTTTCGCCAAATCTGCCAAGACAGGATTACCCGAAATATCTTTACCCATCGCCATACTAAGTAAGGCATTTGGATCACGGTATGCCGGCGTTTCTAACAGCTCAATAAGACGAACCATTTCACGTGAACTATTTGGGACTTCAATCCCGATATACGGTTTACCCGGAATCACTTCCACCACACGTACAGAAGCCATAGACATCGAACGCGCCAAGTCACGTGAAATATTGGTGACTTTCGACGCTTTGACACCGGGTGCCAAATCAAGTTCAAAACGTGTCACGACAGGGCCCGGCTGTGCCTCTACAACTTTAGCTTTGACATTAAACTCTTGCAGCTTAATTTCTAACAGTTCAGACAAACGAGACAATTGCTCTGCAGTGAAATTAACTTTCTTATTCGGATCTACAGGATCTAATATTTCCAATCCCGGCAAAGTCGGTAAATCCAAACGTTTTTGTGCCACTTGCATCGCACGAGACATTGGACGACCAGAGGCATCGGTTAAAGGCGCATCAAAGTCAAAATCATCTTCGAGATCTAAATCGATGTCTTCAGGTTTACCCGCTGTTTCTTGCCACACTTCACGGAAAGCATCTTTATTCGAGCTGATTAAGGCTTTTTCATCATCAGATACAAAAGTCTGCGGCTGTGTATTGATTTCAGCACGAACCAAAGGCGTAGATTGCGCATAACTACTGGTTGTACGAACTGGCTGTGCCTGTTCTATCGCTCGCTCTGCTTCTTCAACCAGCAAATCATCGAGATCATTAAATTCAGCTTCAGCACTGATATTTTTCGGTGTGGTGAGCGTTGTCGTTTGTGCAGCTGCCACACCTAATCCTACAACAGTTGCAGCAGTACCTGTTGCAAAATCATTTGAATGCGTTGCTAGACTTTCATTTTGCGATGTATTAAATGGGCTATGCACATCCGTCGCTGTTTTACCATTCGGGACAGCCGCTAACAGCTCATCGAAGATTTCATCATCATCCCAATCCACTGATTTTTTAGCAGGTTGCACCGCTTCTGTCGGAGAAGTCGAATGCACATCCGCTGCTTTGTTGAAATATTCAGTTTGATTGGCAGGCTGCTCTTCTTCTGCAGCTTTCAGTAAAGCATCAATATCTTGTTTGTGCCGTTGGTCATCATTTGAATGCAAGGCACGCCAAACCTCTCCCGTCGCAACAACACGTTGTTGATCTTGCTCAAGCTGACGCACTTTCGCCAAAGTATGTTCAAAATCTTCATCGGATGGTGTAGCAGTCTCCGGCGAATTTACCGTAGATAAATGCTGTGCATTGCCTTCTTTGTCTGCACATTCTTTATCAGCAATATCATCAAATAAACGCTCAGCAACACGATCACGTACTACTGGGTCAACCTCTACAGCATGATGCTCATGGGCGGGTGTAACTGGTGCAACCACTTTTGATGCATGCGCAGCAGCACTCTCTTTTTTAGTCGTTGGTACTGTACGGTCAAATGCGGTGTCGCCTTCAGGCACATTGCGATAGAACAAATCTTGCAGATAAGCCGGTGTGGACTTCATGGTTGCCCATGTCTTATTCCACTTGATGCCAAAGGCCAAAGTGAACAACATGATCCAAAATGCAATAAGAAATATTGCTGCACCATAGACCGTTAAAATTTGTTCAAGACTTTGACCCAGTTCATAACCAATAATCCCGCCCGATGCATTTTCTAAAGTATCTTCGGGAACATTCCAAAATAGGAAAAGTAAACTTGAAGTTGCCAGTAAAATAAAGAACTGAGCGGCATAGCGAAATGGACGGTTTAGAAAACTACGTGGCCACCAGACTTGAATTGCTTCGAGAAATAAATAGACAGGTATCAGCAGACTTGCCCAACCTAAAAATCCATAGAGTAAGTCAGCTATCCATGCGCCTGCGACGCCGCTGGCATTTGAAACTTGCTGAGTATCACTGGATAAATGCATCCATCCCGGATCAAATGGCGTATATGTGACTGTTGCAAGGAACAGATATATCCCAAATGAAACAAGGAATAATGTCATTATTAAGCGCTGTGCATATGCACCCGACACCGCTGTCATATACGTTCCTGTAACCAATTCTTCATGAATGTTTTTGTCATTACCCACAACAAAATGGGCTGAATCTAAACCTGTTATTATGCACCTGTTCAATAAAAAAGATGCAAGATAATTTAAGTATAGTTGTTAACTTTATTGTATATAGCTCAAAACGATTTCGATGATCAATAATATCGACTTTAATCTCACACAATCGTTTCAAACTTTGACGTATAATTCCATAAATTATCATATAAAAAAAGGATTCTACGGATGAGCGCTCGTCACTCACGTCTAATTATTTTAGGTTCTGGTCCTGCAGGTTATAGCGCTGCGGTATACGCTGCCCGTGCGAACCTGAAACCGACACTCATCGCAGGTATTCAATTAGGCGGTCAATTGACTACAACGACAGAAGTAGACAACTGGCCAGGTGGTGCAGAAGGTTTAACAGGCCCTGCCCTAATGGAACAAATGCAAGCGCATGCTGAACGTTTTGGCACAGAAATAGTGTATGACCATATCAACGAAGTTGACCTCAATGTTCGTCCATTCGTACTTAAAGGCGATATGGAAGAGTTCACTTGTGATGCATTGATTATTTGTACAGGTGCAACTGCGCAATACTTAGGTCTTGAATCTGAAGCTGCATTTATGGGTCAAGGTGTAAGTGCTTGCGCAACTTGTGATGGTTTCTTCTACAAAAACCAAAAAGTAATGGTTGTCGGGGGCGGTAATACTGCTGTGGAAGAAGCGCTTTATCTTTCAAACATTGCTTCTCATGTCACTCTTGTACACCGTCGCGACACTTTACGATCAGAGAAAATTCTGCAAGATCATCTTTTTGCAAAAGAAAAAGAAGGTAAAATCAGCATCATCTGGAATCACCAAGTGGATGAAGTGATTGGTGATACGACGGGTGTGACTTCTGTACGTATTAAATCTACGCAAGATGATTCAACTCAAAACGTTGATGTCACTGGTATGTTCGTGGCGATTGGTCACAAACCAAATAGCGGTATTTTTGAAGGTCAATTGAACTTACGTGATGGCTACATCCAAGTTCAAAGTGGCACCGCAGGCAACGCAACACAAACGTCTATTCCCGGTGTATTTGCTGCGGGTGATATTGCCGATAGTATCTACCGTCAAGCGATTACTTCTGCAGGTTCAGGCTGTATGGCTGCACTCGATGCTGAAAAATACCTTGATGCACTCGGCGAATAATCTTTTGCTTCATTCATTTGCTTAGCTAAATAATTTTAAAAAATTAGCCGACCTGATGGTCGGCTTTTTTATGTATGATAAATATCCGTGTACCTCAATAAGAAGCTTGGCATGCCGATACTCCCTCCTTCTGAATTTACTTTCCCCGATCCTGTTGAATGCGATCCCGAAGGTGAAGGCTTAATTTGCATCGGTGCTGACCTCTCCCCTTCCACACTGTTTGAAGCCTATAGTCACGGTCTTTTCCCATGGTTCAGTGAAGGTGATCCGATTTGTTGGTGGTGTCCTGAACCCCGCTGCATTATTCGACCGCAGGACTATCATCCGAGCAAATCGTTATTACGCAGCATGAAAAAAATGGACTATAAGATCACCATTAATCATGCGTTTGAAACTGTGATTCGCTCATGTTCACTGCCGCGTAGTTATGCCAATGAAACATGGATTTCAGAAGATATTATTCAGGGATATTCTGCGCTGTTTGACGCAGGCTATGCTTATAGCATTGAAGTTTGGGAAAACGAGATCGTTGTCGGTGGCCTCTATGGCGTTAATATTGGCCATGGCTGCTTTGGCGAGTCTATGTTTAGTACACGAACAGATGTCTCTAAAATGGCGTTTTACACCTTAATGCTCATCGGGCAAGAGAATCAGCTCCCATGGATCGATTGCCAATTGGTCAACGATCACCTCTTAAGCTTAGGTGCGAGTACACTTTCTCGCCAACAATACCTTAATTCGTTACAAGATGTTGTGAAACAACCCTCTATCGATTGGAAAAAGTATCAGGACAGTGTATTTTCAAGTAAAACAATAGCGCAATGGGCAAGTCTCAGCGCATGACAATAAAAGAGGGATATTACGATGAACTCCTATCAACCGAAGTCCCTGTTGAACGAATTACAGTACTACATCACGCCTCCGCATGATTGTAGCTACTTAGAAAATAAATCTGCCCGGATGGTCTTTCTTGATCCTGTCCATCGTATTGATGTGGTCACGTTATCTGAACTTTCCCGCATGGGTTTTCGTCGTAGTGGGGATTTTGTCTACCGCCCTGAATGTCATCTTTGTCGTCAATGTCTATCCTCTCGCGTTCCTGTTCATGAATTTCAAATGAACAGCGTGCAAAAAAAAGCGTGGAAACGGAATCAAGATTTAACGGTGAAAATTTGCCGTCCTCAAGATGCCGATGCAATGCATTATGCCTTGTATGAACGCTACATCAATGAACGACATGCTGATGGTGATATGTACCCACCTAGCCAAGATCAATTTGAAAAATTTTTAATTAATAGCTGCACTGACAGTTTCTTTTTAGAGCTATGGTTGGATGAGCAACTAATCAGTGTATCTACCTGTGATCCACTTGATGATGGTATTTCAGCGGTATATACCTTTTTTGATCCTGATGAAAGCCGTCGCTCACTAGGTACTTTTGCCATTCTGAAACAAATTGAGCATGCACAAAAGCTTGGACTGCAATATGTCTACTTGGGCTATTGGGTGCCCGATTCGCAAAAAATGAATTATAAATCTCAGTACATTCCACTGGAACTTCTGCTTGATGGACAATGGCGTCGACTCAACCGACCACTGACCCAAGAAGAAATTAGCCAACTGGGGGATTCCCTGATGACCACCTTACCTTCCGGCTGGAACAATCCTATTATTAAATAAAAGGGATCAAACAAAAGATATTCAATAGATTTCTTTCATAAGTCATTTTTCACTCAGCTCCAAGTTATAAATTCCAGCAATTAGATTGAATCTTAATGCTAGTCTTTTGCCTCGATTGCGATATCGCTCAGCAAGAATTTTGAAGGTTT
>NZ_VOZP01000015.1:0-44577 GCF_013419735.1 Acinetobacter sp. YH12064 | reverse complement strand
CGTATTACACTGGCCCAGTTACTGAAGGTAACCACATCACCAATAAAACTTATGTTGACCAGCAGACAGCTGCTGCAAAAACAGAAGTTGCAGCGGGTACCAATGTTAAAGATGTTGTAAAAACACAGGGTACAAATGGTCAAGACATCTATACCGTGAATGCCAAAGGTACTACTGCATCAGCGGGTTCAGATGCGGTAACTGTTAAAGCAGGTACACCTGATGCGAACAACGTAACGGACTATGCAGTTGATTTAAGTGATAAAACGAAAGACAGCTTAGTTAAGGCAGACAGTGCATTACAAAGCATCGAAACCCAGATTGATGGTGTAACTGTTAAGAACGTCAATAAAGATGACAATAAAGTTAACTTTGTGACGGGCGACAACATCGTACTTGAAGATGATGGTACAGGTGCGATCAAGGTATCGACTGCTCAGGATGTTACTTTCAATCAAGTGAATACGACTAACCTGTATGCCACTGGTGAAACTAAGTTGGGTGATAGCTTCACAGTGAATAACGGCGGTGCGACATATACCGGTCCGATCACTAACGGCGATCACATTACCAATAAGACCTACGTTGACGGTAAAACAGCTTCAGCAAAAACAGAGGTAACTGAAGGCAAAAATATTTCTGTTAGCTCAGTGATTGGTGCTGATGGTCAAAAGATCTATACGGTTGCAACAGAAGATGAAGTTGATTTCACTAAAGTTACTGTAGGTGATACATCAATTACAACTAATGGCCTAGAGATTGCTGGCGGTCCGAGCATTACTAAAGATGGTATTAATGCAGGCGGTAAAAAAGTTACTGAGGTTGCCGATGGTGAAATTAGTGAAACCTCTAAAGACGCTGTAAATGGTAGCCAGCTATATGCACTTGGAAATAATGTTACAGAGCTGTTTGGTGGAAATGCGACATATGTAAACAACCAAATTAGCTGGAATAACATTGGCGGTACTGGTCAATCAAATATTGATGATGCAATTAAGTATATTAATGATCAAGCAGCAAATGCTAATCAAGGCTGGATAGTTGCTACAGATTCAGGTACATCAGCAGCAAGTCCTGTGAAACCAGGGGATACCGTTAATATTAAAGGTGATTCTGCTAGTGGTGTGACTGTTAGCAACAATGGTAATGACATTACAGTTGGTTTGAGCGATCAAATAAAAGTAGGTTCAGGTAATAACGCTGTATCTATTGATGGTAACGCAGGAACGATTGAAGTTGGTGATGTAAAAATTGATGGATCAACAGGAACCATCACGGCAGGTCAAGTTACTGTAAATGGTGATGCTGGTACCGTAAATGGTTTAACCAATACAACATGGAATCCAGACAATATTACTTCAGGTCAAGCCGCTACAGAAGATCAGCTTAAACAAGTTGCACAGAATGCTGCACAGGTTGCAGCTGCTGCAAAATCTACTGTAACAGCAGGCGATAATATTACCGTTACATCAACTAAAAATGATGATGGCAGTACAAACTATCAAGTTGCGACTAATAAAGATGTGACATTTGATTCTGTAACTGCAGGTGATGTTAATGCCAGCAAAGTATCAGTAGGTAATGTAACGATTGATCAAGCTGGTATTAATGCAGGTGGTAATAAAGTCACTAATGTGGCGGATGGAGCAATTACTTCAACATCTCAAGATGCTATTAATGGTTCCCAATTACATGCAAGTAATACCAATATCTATAACTATTTAGGTGGTGGAGCAAATTATGAAACCAATACCGGCCCTACTTATAACGTTGGGGGTGGGACTCAACACAATGTTGGTGATGCTCTTGATGCGTTAGATCAAAGAGATAATCAATTGGATCAGAAGATTACGAACTTAGGTGATCAATTACAACAATCATTCTATACAACTAATAAACGTATTGATGATGTGGAAAAACGTGCGATGGCTGGTATTGCTGCAGCAATGTCTTTAGAAACAGCTCCATACGTTGCTGGTAAATGGACATACGCAGCAGCAGCTGCACATCATGGCGGTGAAAATGCAGTTGGTGTTACATTACGAAAAACTGCTGACAATGGTCGATGGTCATTAACTAGTGGTATAGCTGCAGCCTCTCAAGGCGATCCAAGTTTCCGTATAGGTATTAGTGGCGTGATTGACTAATTAAATGTCTATCAAAAAGCAGAGGATATGCAGGGCATATTCTCTGCAACTTATGATCAAAAATATATAGAGATTGTTATTATGAAATTGTCATTTAAGTTTTTAATTTTAAGTTCTTTAGTTTTTTTTGCTAGTCAGGGGAAAGCAATCGAAAAAATTGAAGTTACTGATGAAGTGGATTTTCCTGAAATAAAGGAAAGCTATTTAAAACAAGTTAAACGTTATGAATATGATGATGTAAGTCGTTTAGATATTGGTTTAACTAAAGATCAATTTCGCCATTTATTAGGTAATCCTCAATTTAATGAAAGTGTATTTTTTGTTAAAAAATGGAATTATGTTTTAGATATCAGAATTCCAAATACACAAAATTATAAGCGTTGTCAACTAAGGATTGATTTTGATAAAGATTATTTAGCTGAACGTTTATCTTGGAGAGGTGAAGATTGTAATAATTTTATGTATCCATCGAATACAAATACAACTATTCAACAAATTAAAGAGCCACGAACTGAAATTTTTAATTTAAGTGCAGATGCATTATTTAAATTTGACGGTTCAACACAAAAAGATTTATTACCAAAAGGACGTATTGAGCTAAATAATTTAGTTTCAAAAATTAATACTGTTTATTCAAATGTTAGTAAAATTCATCTTGTTGGTCATACCGATAGACTAGGAAGTGAATCTTACAATGCTCAGCTTGGTTTGGCACGAGCTAACACTGTTCGAGAATATCTAAGCCAGCATGGGATATCTAACAAAATAATTAGTTATTCAAGTATGGGCGAAAAATCACCATTAACTGACGGGTGTTTTTCAATTAAAGCAAAGCATGAATTGCATTCGTGTTTACAACCAGATAGACGAGTGACTGTAGAAATTATTGGTATTCAAAAATAATTCATTTGATTAGGGTCAAGCATATTTAGTGCTTGACCCTAGATGTAGCTGGGCAGAGTAAAACTTGAAGTGCGACATAAACCACCTAATTAATTTTTAAGGATTCTAAATTTTAATTAAATTATTGTGATCTTACTATGAAAGATTCTATTACACTTTTAAGTGTTTTTTTATTGCTTGTACTTATGGCTAATCAGCATAAGAGAAGTATAAAAATGACGTTAAAGGAAATTGAATTTGAGTTGAAAATATCTGAGTCTAAGATTGTTAATGCAATAGAATGGCTTTTAATCAATAAGATTATATTTAAATATGAATCAATAGGTACCTAGCAGATCTATTTTATAAATGATTACTATTTTCCTGAAGTTAATAAAAATAAATTTTCTGAAAAGAATATTTTTATTAATGATGAAATTTTAGTTGAATTAAAAAAATGTGAAAAGATAAATATCCTACTTTAAAGTGGCTTGAAAAATTATTACATATGAATTGTTGATAATAGTATTATGAATACTCCTTGGTCCAAGATGTGATTTTTTATCTTGGACTTTTTTTATTTTTATAAATAGCTTAGTTGGAAAAAAGTTTGGAAGGTAAAACTATCATAATTTTTGCAGTTTTAACCGGCTTTGTTTCACAAAGCTGTTCTTGATGGCTTCTTCATTTGAAAATTATATCGCTGAAAAAAGCCTTTACAGATAGGTTTGTGCAACAAAGCCCTTTTGAGTAGTTCATGCAACAAGGATAACCGAATACAGCTTATAGATCGGTACGAAATATAATCACCGAGTTGGTCGTTTTTTGATTTATGCAAGATGTCTATTAAAAACTTTATAGGAGTTTTTTTGTTATATCAGGACATTTTATTGGGAGAAATAATTTCCAAAAAAAGCAGGTGTGGTTCAGTTAGTCATTGCTGATCATAGGTATATCTACCTATACAAATAAGTATTCTTATAGATTCTGTCAGTTTTTTTCTTATCACATTACACGATTTTGACTATTACTCCTTAGCTTTTGCCTGATAAAAGCACAGATTCATCCTTATATTTCCCTGCCATGTTTCAGGTCTAGATTAAGTCATGAGCTTAAAGTCCGATAAACAAAGACTTTAGAAATTAGGGGAATGCTGTAAATGGTAAGAAAATATCTGAAAACAGTGGCATTGACCACATGTCTTTTCAGTAGTGCAAGTTTAGCGCTTGCCGCTGAAAATGGCGGAAGTGCTTATCCTGATGGAACAGAGAGTTTTTTTGGTGGAGCAATGCCACCACCTGGGATGTATCTCGTCAGTTATAACCAATACTACAACGCAGATAAATTTAAAAATGATCATCCAGTATTTGATGATTTTAAAATTGATACTTTTGCCACAGTTGCTCGTGGTGTCTATGTCAGTGACAAAACATTTTTAGGCGCGACATGGGGCATGCATGCATTCCTTGTATATGCCCATGCAGATCTTACATTAGGTGGTCGTCAAGATGATCACATGGCAATGGGTGATCTCATTATCGATCCATTCTTATTGGGTTGGCATAAAGGAGATTGGCATGTAGCGACAGGTATCGACTTTTATATTCCAGTTGGCTCTTACAACAAAAATAGACTCGCGAATATTGGACGTAACTATTACACCATTCAACCAATTATCTCGACCACATACTTAAATAAACAAGGTATCGAAGTCAGTACAAAGTGGATGTACGACATCAATTTCGAGAATAAGGATAGCAAATATGAATCGGGCAACGCTTTGCATGTCGATTACTTAGTCGCTAAACACATGGGACCTTTGGCGGTTGGTGTTGGTGGTTATGTACATCGTCAGATTGAAGGTGACTCAGGTGAAGGTGCTGTTTTAGGTGACTTTAAAGCTAAAGCAGCCAGCATAGGTCCGCAAGTTCGCTATCAATTCCCTAAAGGGTATGCAATCGCAGCGAAATATCAAAAAGAATTTGATGTTGAAAACCGACCAGAAGGTCAGAAGTTCGCAATTGATATCACCATCCCATTTTAAAACATTGTTACCTAAACATTAGAGCAAGCATATAGAGGTAAGGCCATGAAAATTAAGAATCAAGAATATGCAGCAGGCAGTGCTGGAGCTGTCGATTATTTAGTGGTGAATGAGTTTTCAGGCGGTATTGTGGGACCAAGCCAACGTATGCTGGGACCTTTAAAAAATGGTGGAACGTTAAAAACAGGCACACCGCCTGGCTGTTGGGGTCCAATGATTACACCTGCATTCCAAGGTGGTCATGAAGTGACACTCCCTGTCTTTATTGAAGGTGCAGAGGTAGGTGATGCTGTCGCTTTAAAGATTAAGGATATGCATGTCACTTCTACGGCGACCTCATCTGGTGTAATGCAATTTGTTGAGGGACGTTATAAAGGAGATCCATTTGTCGCGAAATATTGTGAGGCATGTGGTACTGAACAGCCTGCAAGTTATGTAGATGGGATTGGCGACGATGCGATTCACTGTAAAAACTGTGGGGCAGAAGTCAGTGCTTTTCGCTTTTCACATGGTTATGTGATTGTGTTGGATGAAGAAAACAAAGTGAGCTTGACGGTCAACCAAGAAATTGCCAACAAATTAGCTGGTAATGCCAATGAGCTTTCTGCATTACCTGAACATGCTGCACAGCATTCTATTCTATCACTAGCGCGTGCTGACATGCCAGGGGTTGCTGCGCATATGCGTCCATTCCTCGGCAATATTGGTACGACACCTTCACGTGACTTACCAGACTCTCATAACTGTCACGACTTCGGTCAGTACTTGATTAATGCACCGCATAAATTCGGAATGACTGAAGAAGAGCTTATCGCAGCCAAAACTGACGGTCACATGGATACCAATTCGATTCGTCCAGGCTGTATTTTGATTTGCCCTGTGAAAGTACCAGGTGCAGGTGTCTACATGGGAGATATGCATGCGCAACAAGGCAATGGTGAAATTGCAGGGCATGCCACGGACGTTTCAGGCGAAACAGAATTACAAGTGGAAGTGATTAAAGGTTTAACAATTGACGGCCCAATTTTACTTCAAGCACCAGATGACTTACCACCAATGGCACGTCCATTTACCAAGGAAGAGCGTGAAAAAGTGAAAGCTTTAGGTGCGCGTTGGGGACAAACTGAAATTGAGGAAAGTGGTCCAATCACATTTATGGGAACAGGTAAGAACCTCAATGATGCAACGGACAATGCTTTAAATCGAGCGGCAAAAGTCACAGGTTTAAGTGTGGATGAGGTCATGAACCGTTGCACCATTACAGGCTCTATCGAAATCAGCCGTTTACCAGGAATGGTACGTGCAACCTTCTTATGCCCAATGCCAATTTTAGAAAAACTGGGGATCGCAAACTTAGTTCGCGAACATTACCAACTTTAATTCATCACGTGAATGGTGGTTGATTAGCGTGTTTCAAACGCTGTTCGTAAATAAGCATGAAATTTACTGAACTTAAAACTTAGAAACGAAAACTTGAACAGGAATGTCATATGAACAGTAATGCAAAACTCCGTTGGGGCGATTTATATCCAGAACTTGGTATTGAGCCGATTCCAACCGAACCATGTATTTCGCCAGAAATCTATCAGGAAGAAATTGAAAAAGTTTTCTCAAAAGTTTGGCTGAAAGTGGGCCGTGTAGAAGAGATACCAAAGAAAGGTGACTACAAAGTTAAACGCTTAGATTTTGCTAAAACCTCAGTCATTTTAATGCATGGCAAAGATGGTGAAATCCGTGGATTTCATAACATTTGTTCACACCGTGGCAATAAAGTTGTGGTGGAGACTGGCAATGAAACCTTTGGTTCAAACAAAGCCGCAGTCGTGACATGTCGTTTCCATGGCTGGGTTTACGATGCTAAAGGTGATTTGGTCAGCGTGCCGGAAGAAGAAAAATTCACTTCTTGTTTTGATAAAGGTCATAACGGTTTGGCGCCTATTCGTACTCAAGTTTGGGAAGGCTTTATCTTCATCAATTTGGATAATGACGGCACTCAATCTATTGAAGAATTCCTCGGTGATATGGGTAAACATTTAGGGGGTTACCCTTTTCATGAAATGGAAGAGTGCTTTGCCTATAACACCTTATTAAATTGTAACTGGAAAGTCGCTCATGACGCATTTGCTGAAGCCTATCACGTTACAACCATTCATGCTGGCTCTTTCCCGAATGTCTTTGCTTCAGGCCTACAGGAAGTACAGTTGTTTGGTGATCACCGTACCTGTGCAGTGTGTCTGACCAAGAATGCCAATCCAAAACCTGCTGCAGCATTGTCGGGCGAGATTACAGGTGCCTCTTTAGTCAATCACTATGAACGTGTTCAGTTACCAAAAACAGTCAATCCAAATGACCGTGATGACTTCTCTTTCGAACTGTCTGTCATTTTCCCAAACATTTTGGTGCACGTGACTGAAGGGGTGTGGTTTACGCATCAATTCTGGCCAGTTGGGCACAATCAAACACGTTGGGAAGGTCGTTATTACATTCCTAAAGCGAAAACTTATTCGGAGCGTTGGGCACAAGAATTTGCACAAATCTTACAACGTAACGCTTGGTTAGAAGACACCGCAACCATGGAAGACACTCAAGCAGCCCTTGAATCTAAAGCGAAAAAAGTGATGCACCTTCAAGATGAAGAGATCTTGATTCGTCACGGTTACCACGTACTTGAACAATATTTAAATCGCGCATAAGGAGAATGCACATGTCAAACATCATTTCACAGTTGCCAGCTGACTTTGCAAGCTTAGAACCTTTTGTTGCGAAATGGGCTTTAGGAACGGGTAAGCAACGCCATGAAGCGCGTTTGAACTCAACCAAAGAAGAATTGCAAGCATTTTACGATGCTATTTTGCCCGAAATGCGCAAGCTACTTGCCGCACTCGATCAATATGCCCTAGGGACCTTACCTGAAGAGCTTCATAAGTTGTATTGGTTAAGTCTCAGCTTTGCTGAAGTTGCACCACACATCGAGCTTTATAAAGGTTCAGTGGGTGTGCCGTATGCATTTGAAGAAAACCGTTTCATTTATGAAACTGGTGACGTGGTCAACGTTTAAGAGGAATACAGGATGAGCCAGCACAATCTAGAACAGCGTTTGCATTATCTGGAGGCCTGCGAGGCGATTCGTGGCCTGATCGGTCGCTATGCAACAGCGGCTGATCAGCGCAACAATTCAGCCATTTTACAGCATGTATTTCACCAAAATGCCGTTTGGTGTGCTAAGGGTTTTGGGGAGTATCAAGGACGTCAAAATATTTTAGAGGCATTGTCCAATATTGCAGAGGCTCAAGTGTTATGGAGCTTACATATTATGGCCATGCCCGATATACAGCTCCTAGATCAAGACCATGCAAAGGCAACTTGGATGTTATGGGAAGTCTGTAATTTAGCCGAGGAATCAACAACAGCAGCAACAGATCAAGTTAAATCTGCAACGACCTGTTGCTTAGGTGGATTTTATAAAACAGAAGTAAGTCGGAATGAGCAGGGTGAATGGAAATTTGAACGCGTCGAATTGAATTTGACCTTCAATCAACCCTATCCGAACACAGTTAAATAGGCACTGAATCAATACGGCCTAAGGGGAATTTAAGATGAGAAAAATTGCAATTATCGGTGGTGGACAAGCAGGTTTATTACTGGCGTTCTCACTACTCGAAAACAAATATGATGTCACTTTATATGTAGATCGCCCTGCGGATGAGTTGTTACATGGTCGTATGGTCAGTACCACAATGTTTTTTGAAGGAACTTTAGAGTTAGAGCGCAGATTGGGCTTAAATTTTTGGGATGGGAAAGCGCATCGTGGTCAAGCATTGCATGTCGATTTTCGTGCACCAAACGGCGATATCATGTTACCTGTGACAGGTTTTTTACATGATAATGACGGTATTGCCATGGACCAACGAACCAAATATCACCGTTGGTTAGAGGAATATCCGCGCCGTGGTGGCAAGCTCATCATTCAAAATGTCAGTCCAGAAGATTTGGAAGTAATCACTGTTGAAAATGATCTGACGATTTTGGCAGCAGGTAAGGGCAATATCACCAGTTTATTCAAACGCAACGAATCACGCTCAGTACATCACACTCCTCCTCGCAAATTGGCTGCAGCACTCGTCGTAGGTGATGATTTATGCGGTCCAAACAGTTGGCAAGGTCAACCATCTCAGACTTTGCATTTTAATTTTGTTGCAGGTGCAGGCGAATACTTCAGTATGCCGTTCTATAGTCACACGCATGGTCCATGTCGTAGTTTCTTATTTGAATGTGTACCGAATGGTCCAATGGATATCTTCGATGATGTGACATCTGGCGAAGAAATGGTCCAACGCATGAAAGAAGCGGTTGCCAAAGTAACACCAGATCAAAGCTTCCGTATGGTCGATAATATGGAATTAAGTGATCCAAACGCATGGCTCAAAGGTGCATTCCGCCCTGAAGTTCGAGATCCTGTTGCAACCTTAGATAACGGTGCAAAAATTTGGGGGATTGGAGACACTGTCATTGTAAATGATCCAATCGCAGGACAAGGCGCAAACAATGCAACCCGTATGGTGGAGCATTATTTAGCTGCGATTTTAGCACGAGGTGATGAAGACTTTAGTGCAGATTGGATGACAGAAGTATTCGAGCAATTCTGGGAAAAGTCAGGTCGCTATACGACTGAATTCACGAATCTATTGTTAAATCCACCAAGTGAGAGCTTATTACAAGTATTAGCTGCAGCCTCACAGAACCAAGCGATTGCGGATGACTTTATGGGGCATTTCAACAACCCGTGCGGTTTCTGGCCAGCCGTAGATGGTGCAGAAGGGGCTAAAGAATATCTGTCACGTGAGGAGTTTCAACATGCAGCTGCCTGAAGTTTTGTGGCAGGACGTTGACCTAGCTGAAGCGAAAGCGCTTCGGCAGGCCTTCGGCGGTTTTGCCACTGGTGTCGCGATTGTCACTTGTCTAGATGAACAGCAACAACCTGTTGGTCTTACGATTAATTCTTTTAGCTCGGTATCTCTTGATCCTGCGCTGGTGCTCTGGAGTCTAGTCAATCATTCACCAAGCCGTACAGTTTTTGAAAATTCAGAATACTTTGCCATCAATATTCTGGGAGCCGATCAGCAAGAAATCGGACTCAATTTTGCTAAGCCAATTCCAGACAAATTCCAGCATGGGAGCTGGAATCTTGAAACTACTAAAGCACCGCTACTGGAAGGTTGCGTAGTGCAGTTTATCTGCCGCCGGGAACAGCAGATTGAAGCAGGCGATCACCAGATTTTCTTGGGGAAAATTGAACAGTGCCGACATAGCAATCAACGCCCATTACTGTTCTGCAAAGGGCAATTTACCGAATGGCCACAATACAAGGAGGTTTCATGACCAATCTGAATAATAAAGTGGTTCTGGTCACTGGGGGCGCAACTCACATTGGCCAGGCAGTAGTCAAAGAATTAAAAAGTTTGGGGGCGGACGTCATTATTGCTGACATTAACGAAACTCAAGGCAGGCAGGTGGCAGCTGAAACCCAAAGTCGTTATGAATATCTAGATCTCGCTAATGATGAAAGTATTCAAGCTTTGGTTAGTAAGCTGAATAGATTAGATATTTTAGTGAATTTGGCCTGTCTGTATGAAGATCATGGCTCACAATCTACACGTAACGATTGGCAAAATACATTTAATGTGACCGTGTTTGGTCATGCAGCTTTGGTACAGGCATGTAGAACACTGCTGCAGGCCAGCAATGATGGGACTGTAATTAATATTAGCAGTGTGAGTGCTCGCATTGCCCAAAAAGAGCGTTGGGTCTACCCAGCCTCTAAAGCAACCTTAGAACAACTAACAAAAAGCATGGCGTTGGATTTGGCTGCTGATGGTATTCGTGTTCATGCTTTATCCCTCGGTTGGACTTGGTCAGTGCCGATGCAGATGATCTCTGGTGATGACCGTCCGAAAACTGATCGTGTTGCAGGCCGTTTCCATGTGTTGGGCCGTATTGCCGATGCTGAAGAAGTGGCTGAAGCCTTAAGTCTTCTTTGCAGTCCAAAGGCTAAACTACTGACTGGAAGTGTGATTCATGCTGATGGTGGTTATCATACTTTGGGGCCTGAAGCGACAGATTCACCGATTGAGGAGTTAAGCATATGAATATCAAAATGGCCAATATTGCAGAAAAATTCCTTTGCGTGACTTCCGCTATCGAACAAGGTGAAGGTTTACAGGTGATTATTGATGGCTATCCACCATTGGCGGTGTTTCACCTAGAAGATGGCGAATTTTATGTCACTGATGATACCTGTACCCACGGTGATGCTTCATTGGCTGATGGTGAAATTGATGGCTGTGAAGTGGAATGTCCGTTTCATGCTGGTGCTTTTGATATTAAAACCGGTGAACCTTGTGGAGCACCTTGCACCATCCCATTGAAAACTTATCAGTCTATCGTTCGCGAAGGTCGGGTTTATCTTGTGGAGTGATGCTGATGTACAAAATCCAAATTGAAGGGCAAGGGGAATTTCATTGTGCAGCAGACGATGTGCTGTTGCGCAGTGGCCTTCGTCAAGGTCTTGGTTTACCTTATGAATGCAATGCTGGTGGCTGTGGGACTTGTAAAATAGAAGTGCTATCTGGTGAAGTAGATAATCTATGGGCTGAAGCACCTGGATTGAGCGATCGTGATCGGCGCAAAGGCCGTTTTTTGGCTTGCCAATGCCGACCTAAATCTGATTGTGTTATTAAAGTCCGTTTGGATGAACAATGCACGCCTAAAATTCTGCCAAAACAACAGGCCGTCAAGCTCAAATATGTACAGCCGATTACACACGATATTTTAGAAATCCATTTGCAGTCAGAGAAACCAGCGCAGTTTATTCCAGGTCAATATGCTTTGCTTTCAGTAAACCAGCAATTATTACGTGCTTATTCGATGTCGAATTTGCCGAATGATGAAGGCATGTGGGTATTCCAGATTCGCCGTGTAGTAGATGGCAAAATGACCAATCTGCTATTTGATGAGCAACAGCGACAAAATGCTGTGATTCAGATCGATGGCCCATATGGTTTGGCACATTTACAAGAGCAGCCACGACCAATTGTTTGTGTCGCTGGTGGTTCAGGTCTAGCACCGATGTTGGCAATTGCCCGTGGAGTCGCAGTTAATCCACAACTACAAAATCATAAAGTATGGTTCTTTCATGGTGGACGTGAACAGCGTGATCTACTGACAGAAGATCAGTTAAGGGATTGGACTGAATTAGGTTCACGCTTGAATTATGTTCCAGCAACTTCATCTGAATTGATCGAAGGTATTCGATCAGGCTTTATTCATGAAATCATTCATGATGTTTTAGGTGAGCAACTGATCCAACATGAAATATACTGTGCTGGGCCACCGCCAATGGTAAAATCTATTGAACAAATGGCGTATCAGGCAGGTATTCCACTTCAACAAGTGCATTTCGACCGTTTCTTCTAAATCCTTTATTAATCTTCAAAAAACAGGCGATAGGTTAACCCATCGCCTGTATAGTTTTATCTCGACACATCAATACCATATTTACAATTTGGGCAATGGATTCTGTACCTAACTTCTGCCGAATATGCGTGCGGTGAATTTCTACTGTTTTATGGCTGATATTCAACATTTGTGCGATATGTTTACTAGAAAGTCCATCGACCAATAAATTGATAATCTCACTTTCTCTTGGTGATAAAGATTTCAATTTAATCATCTGTTCTTGACGTTTTTCTTCTTCAATAAAGTCTTGTTCAGCAAGTTGCAGACAGGCTTGGATTTGATTAAGCATATGCTGTGGATTAAAAGGTTTTTCTAAAAAATCAAATGCCCCAGCTTTCATCGCATTGACCGACATTGGAATGTCGCCGTGACCAGTCATGAAAATGATTGGCATACGGATTTTTTGTTGATTCAATTGTTGTTGTAGTTGCAAGCCACTCATCCCTCGCATACGAATATCAAGGATTAAACATGCAGGCGTTTGCGGGCGCTGAAAATTCAGGAATTCAGTAGCACTATTGAATGTTTTAGTTTCGAGTTGCACTGAATCAAGCAACCATGTGAGTGAATTACAAATGTCTTGATCATCATCTATCACATACACAATGGGCTCGGGAACATGAGAATTAGTTAAATACATTTTGCACGCTCCTGTGCCGCTAAAGAGATATTAAAAATGGCACCAGACTCACCTTCACAGACCCATAAATAACCATGATGGTTTTCAATGATGCTTCGAGACAGAGTTAAGCCAATACCCATGCTGTTGTTTTTACTTGAATAGAAAGATTCAAAAATTTGTTCTGGATTTTGCCCTTCGAGTCCAGGCCCATTATCTGCAATTGCAATTCGAGCATGTTGGTTATGTTGCCAAGTGCGGATATAAATGTCCCTTTCACCTTCGGGATTATTTTGTAGAGCATCGACCGCATTAAAGACGAGATTGATAATGACTTGGCTAAAGAGCGTTTCATCTGCTGATATAAAAATAGGTGAAACACTTAATTCATAATGTATGGTACATCCACCTTGATCAGCTTTAAGGTTAATCAAAGGATGTAACTCTTGAATAAGATGATTCACAGAATGAATCTGAAAATTCGCCTCACCTTTACGCAAAAAACTTCGCATGCTGTGAATAATACCATTGACGCGATGTGTTTGATTTAACGCAGCATTGAGGGCATCAAGTGTCTCTTGTGAGTTGGCTAAACCGTTTTGAATGCGAATAATACTGCCTCCGACATAATTATTGAGTGCAGCAAGTGGTTGATTTAATTCATGTGCAAGTGCGGTAGCTAACTCACCCATAGTTTTGCAACGTGACATATGACCAAGTTGCTTTTCTCGAGCACGTGCTTTTTCTTCAGCCTCAATACGCTCAGTGATATCACGATAATTCACCAATATGCCCTGAATATCAGGGTGATCTAATAAGTTACGATAGGTTGCCTCGTGGTGTCGCCATTTTCCATTGTGGTGCAAGATTTTGTAATGAATCACACTAAGTGCACGTTGTTCTGTTTTTTTAAATAGAAGCTGTCTGACTTTAATACGATCATCAGGATGAATCACATTCAAGATATTTTTGTTGAGTACAAAACGGTCGTGGTAACCGAGAATACCTTGTAATGATGGGCTGGCATAAAGTAGTTTGCCTTGTAAGTCGAGAATAGCAATTCCATCTCCCGAATGCTCAAGCAGCATTTTGAAATATTGATCTTTAGACTGTAGAGCATATTGATACTTTTTGATTTCGCTAATATTGCGGACAAGTGCTAATAACTTAGGTTGATTTTCAATTTCAACTGTTTTTAGGCAAACTTCAACAGGAATTTGTCGTTGATCTTGAGCTTGGATAATCCACTCAAACGTAATCGCTTCGTGGCTAGCAGCCTGCTGAACCTTTTTTAAGGCATGAAAAAAATCAAAACCATGGCTATGTGCGCTGATTTTTTCTACACTCATTTTCGTTAATTCGGATTTACTGTAACCGGTGAGGTTTTCAGCTGCTTCATTTACGTCCATAAATTCGACACTGCCGATATCATGCACAAAAATAGCATCACCCGCTTTATCAAAAATGGTTTGATAATAATTTAAGCTGGTCATTATGTTCCTTACCTTGGATGGCATCCGGCTATCTGGTAGAGGTATGTTTGATCTTCACTGATAAACACTTTTTATTATTGCATTTGATATTGCAGCAAAACGTGCTGTAGTGCAATTAGACTTTGAGTCTAATTACATACTTTAAACGTATACCAATACTCATTTAAGTGTTCAATCTCAATCCTTATTTATTAAGCAAGGTTAGTACCATATTCTCGTTTTATTTTGACTAATAAAGGTAAATAATTTTTATTATTCATAAATACAAAGAAAACTTTTAGATATAAGAAGGTATTCTCTTTTTAAAAAGACACCAAGATTACCCAGTTTGGACGTGTTCTGAGCAATTTCAATATCGATATCATTTTCGCTAACTCCCCTCAAGCCAAAGGCTGTGTAGAACGCGCCAATAGAACGCTTCAGGATCGCCTGATCAAAGAGATGCGTCTAGAAGGCATCAGTTCAATTGCAGATGCCAATAAGTGGCTGCCGTGCTTTATTGAGCAATTTAATCGTAAATTCGCCAAGATGGCCTTTAATCCCAAGGATCTGCACCGGACTATCACTGAAACAGCCGAAGAATTAGATGATATTTTTACCTGGCGTGAACCCCGCAGGGTCACGAACAGCTTGACGATTACTTATGATAAATGCGTATATATCTTGGAAAACAGCGAAGAAAATCAAAGATTGGTCGGCAAGTATCTTGAGTTCCTGGAATATCCGGATGGTACTGTAGCGATCATGCATGAAGGACGGAAGATCAACTATAGCGCCTTCAATAAACTGGCTGGACTACAGCAAAATGCAGTTGTTGAGAATAAAAGATTAGGCTCGGTTCTAGCCCATATCCAGCAGCAACATGAAAATTTGGAGAAACAGAATAAACGTTCCCGTCTCAAGAAAAGTATGCCGAGTCGTAAAGCTCAGAAAGCCATCATTGAACAAAGAAATTTAAATCCTGTGCTTGACTCTTGTAGTTAAAAACAGGACATTTTAAATGGTTTATCGCATAGACATTTTAATTGGGGAATAACAGCTTTTTACAATTTCCTTGTTTTTTATATAGTTAAAAAATTCATCCCCCTGAAGAACAACAAAAACCGACTTGGAAACAAGTCGGTTTCTTTTTAAGCAATTTTGATACTTCTTGCCAATAAATTTGATCAATATTTAATCATTTTTTCATTTTTCTCTGCGTTATCAAGACAGCACTGGCTTAAATTATCCCCAATTTCTGCGGACAACTTTTGGGATAAGTTCGGGGGGATTTTGTACGCCATGACACACATTAATTCACGTCCTTGGCATCTATTCGATATCTATGGGTTTTATTACTGGTCATCTGTAAAAAGGGATACAGCGTCTTGATGACCATTAACAGCAGCTTTTTTTAGCCATATTTCAGCTTTTTCATTATTTTGGGTAGTTCCATTACCCCGAAGATACATGATTCCCACTGTAAATTGAGCATCAGCATTTTCTTGCTCGGCAGATTTACTGTACCACTCAAAGGCTTTTTCATAGTCTTGAGTGATACCTTGGCCAATGGCATAAATTCTACCTAGACTATATTGAGCATCAGCATTTCCTTGCTTGGCAGATTTACTGTACCACTCAAAGGCTTTTTTATAGTCTTGAGTGACACCACTACCATCTTCATAAATAAATCCTAGACTATATTGAGCATCAGCATTTCCTTGCTCGGCAGATTTACTGTACCACTCAAAGGCTTTTTTATAATCTTGAGCTACACCTTCACCATTAGCATACGCTGCACCAAGGTTATTTTGAGCCTGAATATTTCCTCGTTGGGCAGCTTTGCTATACCATTCAAACGCTTTCTTATCATCTTCAGCTACCCCCTGACCACTGGCGTATAGTGCTCCAAGATTATTCTGAGCATCAGCATTTCCTTGTTCGGCAGCCTTGCTATACCACTCAAACGCTTTTTTATAATCCTGAGAAACGCCTTTGCTATTGACATAAGCTTCACCTAGCAGAGTTTGTGACAAGGCATCTCCACGATTTGCTGATTCTTCAATATCCTCAAAATCAGATGTCTGGCTACATGCAGACAAGGATAAAATTGATAAAAGAATTATTATTTTTTTATTGGGTATGAAATTCATAATTAAATTGAACTACTTTTTTTGGGTAGGCTATAAGTATATAGCCTCATATGTTATTCCTAAGTAGAAATGTCCTATATGGACATTTCCAAGTCAAGCACAGGATTCAAATTCTGTTGTTCAATCGCTGTTTTCTGTGCTTGTCTACGTGGCATCTTTTGAGAACGATTGCGTTTGTTTTGGTGTTCCAGTTGTTCATGCTGTTGTTGAATATGTGCCAGCACAGAACCCAAACGTTTATTCTCAACAATCTCTCGTTGATTGAGCTGACTTAATTTATCGAAGATGCTGTAATTGATTTTTCTTCCCTGATATTCAATGGCTACAGCACCATCCGGATATTCCAGGAACTCAAGATACTTGCCGACCAATCTTTGATTTTCTTCACTGTTTTCCAAGATATATACGCATTTATCATAAGTAATCGTCAAGCTGTTCGTGACCCTGTGGGGTTCACGCCAGGTAAAAATATCATCTAATTCTTCGGCTGTTTCAGTGATAGTCCGGTGCAGATCCTTGGGATTAAAGGCCATCTTGGCGAATTTACGATTAAATTGCTCAATAAAGCACGGCAGCCACTTATTGGCATCTGCAATTGAACTGATGCCTTCTAGACGCATCTCTTTGATCAGGCGATCCTGAAGCGTTCTATTGGCGCGTTCTACACAGCCTTTGGCTTGAGGGGAGTTGGCAAAGATAATATCGATCTTTAATTCATTCAGAATGTGTCCAAATTGCGTGATTTTGCTGTCCTGGCTCGATTTCTGGTTCACTCGGAAGACCGAATGTTTATCGCTATAAAAGGCCAGAAGCTTACCGTATTGTTCAATATAGGCTCGAGTTGAAAGCATATAGTCGAAGGTCGTTTTCGCCTCACAGAACAGTGGCATCATCGATATAAACCAACAAGCAGCATTTTGCAGCTCGACCTTCAAACCAGTCATGATATGAGCCATCAATTTGGATCAGTTCACCGAAGCAATCCCGGTTATAACGTGGCTGATATGGACGCTTCAGGCGCTTGGATCGCGGAATCCACAGGTCATTGGCCGTCATCCAGCGCCGAAGCGTTTCTACCGGGATATTCAGGTCAAACATGCTGCTGAGCTTCTCATGCGCCAAGGTGGGTCCAAAGCCCAGCAAATGTTCAACAATAATGGAAAGGCACTTTGATTTTAACAAGTCATCATGGCGACGATGGCCAGGTTGACCACGATTGGCATGTGCCATACCTGAGACACCATCTTAATTGATCTTCTGCAATAACCGGGTAATTTGACGGGTGGAAAGATTTAGGATTTCAGCAGCACGGACCTGGGTAATACGATGATCTCGAACGTCTTGCAGAACCGCAAGCCGTTGAATTTCTTTGTCAGACATAGTGATCAGCATCTATATTTATATCCAGTCCATGGTGATAAAACCATCATAAACTAGACATTTTTATTGGTGAGAATATAGACACTTTAAATGGGTTCTAACAAAAGCATTTTGTATAACGTGTATTATGTTAATTTTAGGAAATCTTAAGATAATTATTAATGAGTGGCTTAATGAATAAAGAAATTTCTGTATTACTGCATGACGTTCCTACTCATGCAGATTACGCATGTGATGCAACCGATTTAGATCTAGAAGATATTCCTGAAGATCGTATAGAAAAAGTCATAAATTTATTAAATTCTTCTGATGAAAATACTGTCTTTGAAGCAGCAAAACTTTTGACTCATTGGGGACAGTCATCTGGTTTTGATGTATTAGTAAATTTATTAAATGAGAATAAATTAGACGGTTATATAGATCATCGTTTACATGGTTATGATGATACACTGCAGCATGTACTTCGCGCTTTTGTCAGCTATTGGGCAACCCAAGCTGACTTAGGATTTAGTGAGCAGGCTAGAAGTAAAATATTCCCTCCTATACAAAAAATTATCGAAAAATCTAACACTCAACCATTTGATATCGCAGGTGTATTTTGGGTAATTGAAAAGTATAAATATAGTGAATATATTCCTTTGATAAAAAATCATTTAACTCAAATAATTGATCATCCTAAACTACATTTTTGGAAAATACATGATGCTATTGATCTTATGCTCAAGTTGGATCCTGAGTTTGTTCATAATTTATTAAATGAAAAAGGCAAAACATTAGAAGACTTTAAAATTAGTAGTTTATAAAGCCTTTCATTTAACATAATGGCTGTTATACGCAATAAAAAAACCTGGGCACCAACCCAGGTCTAAAATTTAAAAAACAGATAAATATCAGTGCAATAAACTCATTTTTCTAATTTCGCATAACGTGTATTATGTTAATTTTAGAAATACTAAAAATCTAATTTCAATAACAGTAAAAATATTCCAGGTGTAAAAGTGATACTTCAAAGTTCCCAAATGGATGCATTCTTTCTATCCAGATATGATGTCCAGCTTCCCTCAATTTTAGAACTTATGATACTAGAAGGCTTTTATGAGGATTCGGATGCTATTGTCTTTAATTTTTACAAAGATAGGTTAGAGCAGGTGAATTACGAAGCCATAGCTGATGTTTACGGAGATCTAACAGGGTTTGAAGCCTCCAGTAATAAGATTCATATCGAGGATTACGTGGATAATCAACAGTATGAAATGAATGAAATAATCAACATCGGATTCGCATTAGTTCAATTAGTTCAAAACTTATGGAATCAGCTAAGGGATGATGAGTGCACTATAATTTTATCATCTGATTTAGAAAGTGAATTTGGAAGTAATGCCACTCTTAGTTTTCATAAAAAAAGAATGAATGAAATTTTAATGGATAGCTTAGATGACTGCTCTCAAGCAGTATTCATTTGTGGAAACAATGACTTAATATCTGCAAATACTTAACATAAGGGCTGTTACACGAAGAAAAAAGCGTAGGAAAATGGCTCACGGTTTGTATAACTCGTATTATGTTAATTTTAGTAAAAGTTAAGGATTTTTAAGAGTTTAATAAATGAATAGTGTTCATGAAATTATAGAAAAAATACATAATGAATGGGAGATTGAGCCTAAGAAAGCTATTCATAGAGGTATGGAATGTCCCTTTCCTTTACAGTGTTCATTAAATCCAAAAAGCAAAATTTACCCACAAATACCCCAAGTACTTTTACCAAAAGTATTAGAGGATTTTTATACAGTATCTAATGGTGCAGATCTATTTAAAGATCAAGAATACGGACAATGGGGCTTAAAATTATATTCTATTGAGGAGGTAACTTTTGCTTCAAAAATTTATAAAATTAATCGTAATAATGACGCTCTTCAAAGTGACTTAATTATTGGAGAGTTCTATGGAGATTCAGACTTATTGTTGGTTCGATGTGATCCTAATAGTAATGATTACGGCTCTATTTTTGTTGTCTTACCTATAGATCAAAGACAAGATTGGTACGTTGTTGCTAATACTTTTGAAGAATTCATTAATAAATTTTATGAAACTCAGGGGGATAAATTCTGGGAACCTTAAAATTATATGCTGGATATAAGCCTCATTTAAAATAATGGCTGTTATAAGAAATGAAAAAAACTAGACCGAAGTCTGGTCTTTAAGTTTTAAAAAACATATAAAAATTAATAACATATTTTAGTTTTTTCTTTACTTTAAAATGAATGTCTAAATACACTAGAGAATGGTTCTATGAATATGAAAACTGAACCTTGGATTGAGGATAATGATCCCTTAAAGCCCTATTATGGAAAATTGAGTAATAAGGAATATACCGATATTTCTAATATATTTACTTTATGGATTAATCATAAGAATTATATTGATCCTTCAATAATTTCTAAAAATAAAAAATTAAATTTATTAGATTTTTCAAATAGATATAAAGAAAAATGTAATCAAGCCTTATATGAGCTGCTATGTGAGAGCCTAAAGCAAACAGATGGATATCTCTATTGGCTACCTATGAACAATGTAAAGAGTGAAAATATCTTTGCCGCATATTCTCCAGCAATGATTGCTAAGACCCCAATAGAAGCCAAGTATTTAGATTATGCTTCTCGCTCTTTTCTGCAAATGCAAAATGGTGGATATGCCATTGTTGAAAGCAACCTAAATTTTATAGCCCTGGTTATTGATGGCTACTATATGCAGGTAGCATTACATTCAAACTTTATGAATGAGAAATTTCAAGAATATCTCGATAGTTGGAACGAGATCGAAAAAAACCTTGATGAAACTACAGCACAGTGCCTTTCACACGCTCATTCTATACAGTAGAAATTAAAGAGGAATGAAGTATGCAAGTACCCTATTTAACATAATAGCTGTTATACAAAATGAAAAAGCCTAGACACTGGTTTAGGCTTTAAAATTTAAAAAATAAATAAAAATCATCATCATATACTCTGTTTTAAAACTTCGTATAACGTGTATTATGTTAATTTTAGGAAATCTTAATTAAAGTGAAATATATAGCTCAAATCATAGAATGTAATGAGGATCTCGAATTTATTCTAAAAATTAAGATTCGTAATGAAATTCTAGAGGTATTTAGTTCTTCAATACCCTCATTTATTGATCTCAAAAAAAATTACCTTATAGCTTTAGAAGCTACTATTCTTGATGATTACATTATTGAAGAAGTGAATTGTCCCCATCAAGTTAAGCAAATAGATAATAGTCTAAGATATGAAATTATTGGACATTTAAAAGAAGGAAAGCTAGATAGTAATGGCTTAATTTTTGAAGATTATATTTTAAATAGAGATTTTTTTTACTTAGATAACACTACAGTAAAATGGACTGTAGACAGAATTAATGCCACTTTTGATGACAGTAATTGAGTTTATTTAACATAATGGCGGTTATACGCAATAAAAAAACCTGGGCACCAACCCAGGTCTAAAATTTAAAAAACAGATAAATATCAGTGCAATAAACTCATTTTTCTAATTTCGCATAACGTGTATTATGTTAATTTTAGCTAAACTTTAAAGAACAAAAAATATGTGTGAATGCCAATCTGTAGATAATTTTTTTATATGTCCTACTAGTTTTTCAGATGTTTTCAGTCATAACTACAATATGAAGTATAAGTTTCCTCACTACTTCATTGAAGATCCTCCATGTGAGGAAGCTAAACCAGAATTTGATTATGGTGAGTTTTATTATGTTTGTAGCGAGTGTCAGCAAGCTTGGTATTTTGAATGTTATCCAGAAACACCAACAGGCCCAATTTTTGGAATTAAAATTCCAGATATGAGCCAAGTATTAAGCCAAAACCGAATAAACAGTATTAAACAATTCTTAGTTATTTTAGCTCATGAAGGCTTTTCAGAAAATAAGTGTATTCATAACGGATGTATGGACTATTCACTTAATGGAATTAAGGTATGTCTAAATCATTTTGGCTATAAATTTAGTCCTTATTAAAAGATTCATTTAACATAATAGAGGTTATACGAAATGTTTTTTTAAAATATCTTTGTTTTTCATATAGTTAAAAATTTTTCATCCCCCTGAAAAACCACAAAAACCGACTTGGAAACAAGTCGGTTTCTTTTTGAGCAATTTTGATACTTCTTGCCAATAAAATTGATCAATATTTAATCAAATTGTCATTTTTCTCTGCGTTATCAAGACAGCGCTGGCTTAAATTATCCCCAATTTCTGCGGACAACTCTTGGGATAAAAATCCACCAATTTTGTACGCCTGAGCGCACATGAATTTAGGGGTTTTGCGGATATTCACAATCCCTTGTATTCAATATCATGAAGTCATAAGAGAACAGGACGTTCCGCAGAATAAAAATAAATAATCGCACAAGGATCGGCGGTACGACAGGAGTCATGCCAAGCGAACCAATACGAAAAAGCCCGACAGGATGTCGGGCTTTTTTATTTTAAACTAAAAATTTAAGTGAACTAATTTCTACATTTTGATGCGATAATCATTGTATTCATGATATTAAAATTAAAAAATATTTCTAATATTTAATAGCTTAAGGATTAAGATGCCAACCATAATTGTTGAAAATGATGTTTCTCAATGGGATGATTTGACTGGAGAGGTATATCACTTTCCCAAAAGATATAAGGAACTACTCTTACCTGGTGAAAAGGTTATTTACTATAAAGGTCGTATAAAAGACAAAAGTTTCAAAAATCAAAGACTAAGTCCAGATCCACATTATTTTGGCATCGCTGAAATTGGTAAAATTATTTCAATTAAAGATGGCAAAGAACTATTGGGGGAAATTCTCAATTTTAGGCCATTTATTAAGGCTGTTAATTTTCAAGATAGTGAAGGATATCTTGAAAAAATCCCCAAGAATAAAGAAAAAAATTATTGGAGAGATGGGGTTCGTAAAATTGATGAAGACACCTATAAAAGGATTGTCGATTTAGAAAATTTAGGCCCGGTTCGTGAAGCAAAAAGTTCTGTAAATACTGATGATCAAAGCTTTGTTTCAGGAGTTGAAGGGAGACAGTCATATTCCTTCACGACCAAATATGAACGAGATCCAGAGCTTCGTAAACAAGCTTTACTTATCCATGGATATGTATGCGCTGCATGTAGCTTTAATTTTGAGAAGTTTTATGGAGAATATGCTAAAGGATTCATTCATATTCATCATATTGAACCTCTTTTTGAAAGCGGTGAGAAAGTTGTGAATCCTGAAACAGACCTAATACCATTATGCGCAAACTGTCATGCAATCATCCATAGAAGAAGAAATAAAACTCTAACTATTGAAGAACTGAAGAATATGATCGATCAAAACAAGCTATAGGTGTAAGAATGAGATCTTAACTATCTAATTAAGGATCTCATTTCGTATAAGAGATTTTATGTTAAATATACGATTAAAATTCTAGGCTATGAAACGTTGTTTGATAGCCTTCTGCATTAAAGCTTTATAGTGTAAGGATTTTTTACACTGATCTTCAGGTTATTCAAAATTAAATTAAAAAAATTTAGAAGTTAAATTGTTATATTTAATATTATTATTTATATTATATTTTTATATGAGTTTTTATGATATAGTTTTTATTCTTTTCTGTATGTTATATATCCAATATAAATGTAGCCTACAATATTTTTTTTTACTTCGCATCCTATTTTGAGTGGATTATCCTTAATCTATAAATTTAGGTTTGTACATAAACTATTCTTACGATCCTAAATAAAATCAAAATTGGAGATAGGCGAAGCTATTAAAACTAATGGAGATAGCGATGACTAGAATAGCAATTATTGGTTCAGGTCCTAGTGGCATGGCACAATTAAGAGCATTCCAATCAGCAAAGGCCAAAGGTCTAGAAATTCCCGAAATTATATGTTTTGAAAAACAAAGTGATTGGGGGGGGCAATGGAACTATACTTGGCGTACAGGTGTAGATGAAAATGGAGAGCCCGTTCATAGTAGTATGTACCGTTACTTGTGGTCTAATGGGCCAAAAGAAGCATTAGAGTTTGCGGATTATACGTTTGACGAACATTTTAAAAAGCCCATCGCCTCTTACCCACCAAGAGAAGTGTTGTGGGATTATATTAAGGGTCGTGCGGAAAAAGCCAAGATCAAACATTTGGTCAGATTCAATACCGCGGTGCAGCATGTCTGCTACGATGAACATAAAAAGAAATTTACTGTTGAAGTAGAAGATTACAAGAACCAAAGACACTATGTGGAAGAGTTTGATTATGTGATTGTAGCCTCAGGGCACTTTTCGACACCAAAAGTACCTGTATATAAAGGCTTTGATCGTTTTCATGGTCGTATTTTACATGCCCATGATTTTCGTGATGCCCGTGAATTTGCAGATAAAACGGTACTGCTTGTGGGCAGTAGCTATTCGGCTGAAGACATCGGTTCACAATGCTACAAATATGGCGCGAAGCAAATCTATAGTTGTTATCGTAACAAACCGATGGGTTTTAGATGGCCGAAAAATTGGTCTGAGAAAAAACAGCTAATACGTGTAGATGAACGTAAAGCTTATTTTGGAGATGGTACTTCGGCAAAAGTTGATGCGATTATTTTGTGTACTGGTTATCTTCATCATTTCCCATTTATCGAAGATAAATTGCGTTTAAGAACACACAATTGTTTATATCCACTAGATCTTTACCAAGGTGTGGTATGGGAAAAAAATCCCCGTTTATTTTATCTAGGTATGCAAGATCAATGGTATACCTTCAATATGTTTGATGCCCAAGCTTGGTATGTTAGAGATATCATATTAGGTAAAATTTCTTTGCCAAATATCATGGAAATGCAACATCATACTGAGAAGAAGCATTTAGAAGAGAAAGCTCTAAGTACAGATGAAAAGAAAGCACGTTTCCAAGGTGAATATGTGAAATATTTAATTAGTGAAACAGATTACCCTAATTTTGACGTTGATGGGGTGCACAATATTTTCATGCAGTGGAAAACGCACAAGAAAGAAAATATTATGGAATTTAGAGATAAAACGTATCGTTCAGTTATGACTGGAAAAATGGCAAGACCACATCATACGCCTTGGTTAGAAGCTCTCGATGATTCTTTAGAGAACTATTTAGATTCAGAAGGTGCTAAAGAGAAAAATTTTATTTAGCCAAAATTTAGAAAAGTAGCTAGAAGTCAAATGGGAGCTTTGCTCCCATTTTTATACGATAAAATTCATATACACGAGTAAGTTTATCTAAAAGGTGCAGAATCACATTTGAAAATTGCTAATAAAATATTAGAAGATTGAATATTCATCTAAAAAGTTTCTATGTAACCCGAATCGCGGATAAGAAATTGACTTGAAAAATAGGAGGACTAGAGCCATCCGTTAAGTTACCACACCAAACCTATGCTCTAGTCCTAATGTTTAATAGTAATAATACGATATGAACCGTACCGGGTTTGTCGGAGAGTCAATATTCTGAGACTACCCCGATGACAAAATTAAAATATACCCCTGAAATCAGAGAAAGAGCGGTTCAATTATTGATTGAATCTGAAAAAGATTATCCTTCTACTTGGGCTGCAATCACAGCAATTGCGCCTAAGATTGGTTGTACTCCTGAAACACTTCGTGCCTGGCATCAAAAGCATTTAGATCAGCAAAATCCTATTAAAGTACAATAGATATCTGATCAAGAAAAAATGAAGCAATGGAACGTGAAATTAAAGAATTAAAGCGTGCAAATGAAATTCTACGTAAAGCAGCCGCTTTTTTCGCCCAGGCGGAGCTCGACCGCCCACACAAATAATGGTGGATTTCATCCATAACAATAAAGACTTAAATGGTGTTGATGCGATTTGTAGGATTTTACCGATCGCAGCTTCAACCTATTACCGAACTTTAGATCTCGCTGACAATCCAGAACATCGAGCGAAACGAAATCTACATGATGAGCATCATGCTGAACAAATTCAACGAATTTGGAAAGAAAATTCAGGTCGATATGGTGTGCGTAAGGTCTGGCAACAACTGAAACGTGAAGGCTATGTTATTGCACGTTATACAGTTGCTCGATTGATGCAGAAGCTAGATATACAAGGTGTTTGGCGTGGTAAGAACAAATAAACTACCCGCAGCCGAGATGACCAAAAACAGGCAAATGATCTAGTGAAACGTAATTTTAGTGCTGATCATCCAAACCCTTGCGAAGCGATGCTTCTCAGGTCGGTGACTTTATGTATATTCGAACTCATTCAGGCTGGGTCTATACCTCCTTTATTATTGATGTGTGCTCACGAGCAATTGTTGGATGGCAATATCGACATACCTTAAGCAGTATTAAATTTCTGTATTGGACTAAGTTTGATTTGATCCATTTTTTCTTGCGGATGAACATACCATTGAGTCAAAGAATAGAACCTGATAGAAATATTGCCTCGAATAATTCAGGCTCGGTTACGAGGTCTGTAAAACAAACCCATTGCAGATTAATGATTAACTATCACTGATTTTTGTTGCTTAACAGATTTTAACAGTGGTTACTTTTTTGGTTACTTCAACTTAAGAACTCACAATAATATTTATAAAAAACATATATATAATTTCTTATGTGATGCGTAATATACGCATCACATAATAATGCTTATTTTTGATATAATTTAGATAATGGGGATCATTATGCTGGTTTATAAAAATTTATGAGTCTTACGGAAACACAAGTACGAAAGTCATATCCAAAAGAAAAAATTTACTTTTTAGCTGATGATGATGGTTTAAGCTTAAAAGTCGATCCTAATGGAAAAAAGTCTTGGAGTTATCGATATTCAGTTGCAGAAACGGGTAAAAGACCACGAGTCACTCTAGGTACATATCCTGAGATGAATCTCAAAGAGGCTAGAGTGGCCAGAGACTCCTATAAGGCAACTAAATTTTCTACACAAAATTTAGTTCAGGAGAAAATTCAAACTTTTAAAGTTGTTTGTGAAGAATGGTTAGAGTTTAAAACAAATAATTCATTTAAAGATCAACCACGTGGTGGTGTAATCCAATTGGCGAATGCATGTTTAATAAATGACATTTATCCCGTTATTGGTGATATAGATTTTAGCAAAATTAAAAGAACTGATTTAGTTAAGGTAATTAAGCAGATTGAAAATAGGGAAGTTAAGGAACCTGTAAAAAAAGCGTATAGCTATTTAAATCAAATCTATGATTTTGCAGTTGCAATGGGATACTGTGATTATAATCAAGCTTATGGTCTAAATAAAATATTATTGAAAGGGAAATTAAAGAAAAATTATCCCTATTTAAAAGATGAAGAAATTTCTAATTTTATTCTTAGAATAACTCAACTAAATACAGATCCGATTATAAAAAAAGCAATCCTATTTAAATTATATACTGGAGTCAGGGGGGCAGAGTTATTGCCTGCAGAACCTCATCATTTTGATTTTGATAACAATCTTTGGAAAATACCTGCTTTACATATCAAGCAATATCGTCGAAAAGTGATAGCAGGTTATGATATTCCTGATTTTTTAGTTCCATTATCATCGCAAGCGGTGAGCATTGTTAGATCTGCACTAGAGTGGTCACAAGGCGATCGTTATGTTTTTGCCAGCCCAAAAATTAAAGATAAGCCATTGCATTTTAACACAATAAATTCAGCCATTCGTAAGATGGGATACAAAAAAAATGAGCTATCCTCACACGGTTTAAGATCAACATTCAGTACTATTTTAAATGATTCTGGCTTATTTCAAGATAGTTGGATTGAGGCTCAGCTTTCACATGTAGATAAGAATAAAACACGTGCTAGTTATAACCATGCAGATTATATTCAACAAAGAGCTGATATGATGCAGTGGTGGGGTGACTATTTAGAAAATAAATCAAAATCTAGTTTATAGGTAATTTAAATTAAACTATTTTGATTTAATAATAAATTTTAAACCAAATGCATTTAACAACTTATTTATAGAATCTAATGTTGGATTACTATCAGGTTGCTCCATTTTCTGTAAAGTCTGTGGTGCAATTTTAGTAATTTTACTCATTTCATTTAATGTTAAATGTAGTTCTTTTCTAATGTATGATGCAATCTGGTAAATTTGCCACTCAGGATTGTTATTTATATTTTCTAAGACTTGTAAGCGTTTATTCATTTGCTCGATTGCCGTCATAGGCTTATAACGTTTATCCATTAGAAAGCTCCTGAATCTGTTGGCATATATTCAATATACGATGATGACTATTTTGTAGAATCTCATCATCTATATTTATTTTTTTCATTTCATCGAGCAAATTTTCATACAGTGGCAATTGTTGAATCATTGTATGTTTAATTTCAGTTGAATCTATTCCTGTACATTCTTCTATTTGCGTTATGACAGATCCCCATATAGGCATTCCTCCATGGTCATCTTTTTCCCAACGTGTAGTACGTGCAATTCCGTCAGGATGAAGCCACATTGGTGCAAAATCGAAGAGGGGTGTTAATTGAATTGTGCCGTCATTTAAACGTTGAATTGCGGTATTACGGGTATGATTATCTTTATTTCCTAATGCAACATTAGCGATATCTCGTTTCAAATATTCAAAAATTTCAGCTTTTGGTGATGAGCAACATTCCATGATCAATGTACAGATTTGATTATGTGTCATTTTAACGCCGAAGCCAGCTTTACCACTTAAAGAGGCTAGGCTTTCTTGTGCAAATCTTTCGACTTTACCATTGATAATTTGGCGATCAAAACGTGGAATAAATAGCGTTCTCTGGTGAAGTTCCAAGTCCTTGAACACTCTTAGACCTAAATACCGAGCTAATTTCATGTAAATTGCTTCATGTAACAGTATTTTTTCCAGTTTTTGATCATTTCCACGACTAAATTTAACTAGCCAATGCTTTGCTGTTAGTTCATCTGGAAGACTGTGATCTAAATAAAACAGACCATCATATCCTTGTGTTAGTAATAGTTTAGGCCATTCACCTTGAACACCTGAAGAACCAGCAACAAATAAGCCATATGATGCAAGTGACTCAATGAAATTTTCTTTCCTTTCAATTATTTCGCTTAGGCTAAATCCACGAGGTTTCACTGTCGGAAAATGATCTTGAAGCCAGTCATAAGCTTCTTTAATTCGTAGATTACCAATAGGATTACCTGCCCCAGATTTCAGTAGGGGCCAATCAGCTTGTTCTTCTGCATTAATTGAAAAACCCAGCTGATTTAAAAGCTCCTTTCGCCCATAACCTTGAGGTAGCAAGTCCATGAGAAATGCTGGCCATTGGTTTTCTAAGTTGTTTTGTACATTGACTGGAAATTGGAATGATAGAGCATGACCATCTCTTAAATCCATATGTTCAATAGCATATTCAAATAAGTATGACGTTCGTGTAGATGCTCTCCAGCCCTGCTCTTGATTAGCAATTAATTCAACGATAGCGCAATCTTGCCATTCGTTATTTTGAAAAATTTGAAGTGTGCAATATTGATTCATATATGTATTAAAATAAAAAATTAGTATCTATTTTCGGCTATAGTTATTTATTATAGTAGATATATATTGAATTTCCTACTCTGATTTAGAATCATTTAATTTGCACTATAAGCAATCATTTTAAACGTCATAACTTGTCGTATTGCTAAATTACTAACTTCTTTATGCAATTTTTTTGATTAAATATTCAAAAGGAGAAAATAAATGGAATAACTTAATCCATCTGATCTAAAAGCGATTCTACATTCAAAAAGAGCAATTCTGTATTATTTAGAACATACCCGTGTCATGCAGGAAGATGGGCGTGTCTTATATCTGACTGAAGCTAAGAAAAGTTAGACAAATTGTTGTACAACAAGATAAATCTGTTGATGACGCACTGGACATAGCATTTCAAGAAATATATTAAACTTATTAAACCTAACTTAATCTAATTGGACTTTGTTGCACAAACCTACCTCTAAGGGCTTATTCAGTAATATAATACTCATAAGCTCACACCAAAAAATCTATCGTACATCCAATTGTCCACCTACAATAAAGCCTTGATCAATCGAGGAAATATATCAATTTGGTTTGATTCAGCGACCCAATGGTTGCTCCGTCCATTGATAAACACGGGTGAAATCAAACCTATTCTGATGCAGCAATCCAATGCTGCTTAATGATTAAATTCCTATTTCGTCTGTCTTTACGCATGGTCACTGGCTCTGTTCAAAGCCTGATTAAACTATGCGGTCTAGATTGGACAGCACCAGATTACACTACACTTTGTAGAAACCTGAGTTTGATGAAATCCACTTAGCCTTTTAACATATTTTGGAAAGTTGGCTTATCTATATATTCATGTCATCGGGGTAGAAAGCGATCTTAAAATTGCAGAACAACATTTGCAAAAAGCGGCTTTACAAGGACATCTTGAGGCGTTAGCGCAATTGGAAAATATTCACGATTTTTTAAATGTAACTTAATAGTATTGGGTTTGAGTTGAGTTGGATTAAACGAAAGAGACGTATCGAGGTGGATGCGTCTCTTTTTCCATCAATAAGGGGCTTTTCGCTTACATAAAGCCAAACAAAGTTAGGCGCCGAAGCCTTGGAATATATGAATTTTCTTGATTAAATACCGCCGTATTTTATAAAAAATCGATTTTTGATAATAAACATGCTGAACAATATTTATTCTGCACTTGAGAAATTGGGCATTAGTCCACAAAAACGTGCTTTGCACATTCAATTTTCAAATTCGACATTAAATCAGGCGGTATTTTTACAACGCATTGATGGGGAACATGCGCTTAGTACGGGTTTAAATGTTCAACTGATTTGTCTGTCTACTTCTGCCATTTTAGAACTCAAACAATTTATTGGTACGCAAGTCGCAATCGATCAGGTGACCGATGCGGGTCAGCTTTTTCGTATTACTGGGATCATTACAGAAGCATTTCAAGGCCAAAGTGATGGTGCATTAACGCTATATAAGTTGACTTTAGAAGATGCAACGGCATTGTGGCATAAGCGTCGTAATAGCCGTGTGTTTATGAATAAATCGGTCAAAGATGTAGTCGAAATTATTTTTAAAGAATGGCAAAAAAAGAGCCCACTTTTTGCAGCGAGCTTAAGTTTGGACTTAAGCGGCTTAAAAAAAGAGTATGACGTTCGACCATTCATGATGCAAAGTAATGAAACTGACTATGATTTTATTACCCGCTTACTACGCAGTGAAGGCATTCATTGGTTGGTTGATGAAGCTCAATCTTTTGTAACATCGTCTGCGACACCCATAGCAGCTCAAAAGCTACGTTTGATTGATGATAATAGCCAATATCAAGCTTTGGAGCGACGTAATATCCGTTTTCATCGCAGTAGTGCGACTGAAAAAAATGACAGTATGACCAGTTTTATAGGTCACCGCAGTTTGCAACCGACGTCGGTACATGTGCAACGATGGCAGGCGGATGTGCTTGAACAGGACGAGGGGGGTGGTGCAGTACAAAGCAAGCACCTACATAGCCAAAATCAAGATAATGCGAGCTTAAGCTTAGAGCAGGCATGGCATGTGAGCCCTGCATGGATGCAAGATCTGAATGGTGAAGATGCTGCAACTGCCTCTAATAGTGCTCAAGTTGAACGTCTCAATCAAAATTTTAGTGATTATTATGCAGCTCAAGCCAAACAATTTATTGCTAAAAGTACCGTGCGTGATACACAAGTTGGTTATTGGTTCAAATTGGATGAGCATCCAGAGATTGACCAGCATCGTGGTGCAGATCAAGAGTTTTTGATTTTATCCAAGTCTTTTTATAACCAAAATAATTTACCCAAAGATTTATCCGATCAAGTTACACAGTTAATCCATCAAAGTCAGTGGCAAGTCAAACAAAGCGATGCGGATGAACGCCAAGCCAATACCTTGGCTTTGCAACGTCGAAATATTACGACCGTTCCTGAATTTAATCCACTTACACATCGACCAGTAACACATCCGCAGCGTGCTAAAGTTGTGGGGCCTGCCGGTGAAGAAATCCATGTTGATGAATGGGGGCGGATAAAAGTCCGTTTCTTGTTTACCCGTTCTGATGATCATAGCCATGATGGTGGTGCAGGTGCGAACAATAATGACACAGACTCGGCTTGGGTTGATGTGGTGACCCCTTGGGCCGGCGAAGGTTATGGTGCACGCTTCTTACCTCGAGTTGGTGAAATAGTCGTCGTTGATTTCTTTGATGGCAACATTGACCGACCATTTGTCGTGGGGCGTATTCACGAAGCGCAGCGCAGTCCTGCTAAATTTGACAATAAAGGACAATTACCAGATACCAAAAAACTCGCGGGAATTCGTTCCAAAGAAGTGGCGGGAGAGGGTTTTGGTCAATTACGCTTTGATGACACCACGGGGCAAATTAGTACCCAGCTGCAAAGTAGTCATGGTGCGAGCCAACTGAACCTCGGTAAGCTCAGTCATCCAAAAGATAAAGCAGAAAGTAAAGATCGGGGTGAAGGTTTTGAGCTGCGGACAGATCAATGGGGGGCAGTACGAGCTGGACAAGGTTTACTACTAAGTACTTATCAGCAAATTAAAGCATCTAAAGATCATCTACAGCTAAAAATGACTCAAGAGCAGTTTTTAGAGAGCTTGAACCAAGCAACAGCATTGAATAAGACGGCTGTAGAGTTGGAAAGTACATCGCTAGAAATTTTAAGCAAGTTCCAAGAATTTATTGAACAGCTTTCAACTGAAGATTTAGAAAAAGCGAATGCATTCAAATCGGCTGTGATGGTTCTAGCTTCACCAAAGAGTATAGGAATAAATAGTGAAGAAAATATCCATACTGTGGCGAAAGGCTTTATGGTTCATAGTGCAGGTGAAAGCATCAATATTTCTACTCAAAATAGCCTAATTGCTCAAGCGAGTAAAAAAATTAGTCTCTTTGCAGCAAGAGAAGATGCAAGTTTAATCACAGGTGTGGGTAAAATTTTAATTAAATCAATTTCTAATGCTTTAGATATTATTTCGAGAAAAGACTTAACAATTAAATCGACAGAAGGAAAGGTTTACATTACAAGTCCGACAGAAGTCGTGATTACGGGTGGGAGCTCTCAAATCAGTATAAAAGATACAGGAATTTATTCTAAAACTAGTGGTATTAATGAGTCTAAAGCTGGACAGCATGCTTTTAAATCTGGCGAATCGGTGGATAAAAGTATTATAGGAAATCAGCTCTATGATCTAAAAGTTAAGGTATTTGATGAAGTAAAAAATATTGCAGTTAAAAATACTAAATATCTCTTAACGTTAAGTGATGGCAGTGAGTTAGAGGGGACTACTGACGACAAGGGTTACACAGAGACAGCTTTGTCTTCTAAACAGTTAAAAATAAACTCTATTGAATTTATTGACGATCATAATTAGTTCTGGAAATGAGATGTCTGAACAAAAGAAAAGTATAAATCAAAGTTTGACACCAGTTGGAAATAATAGTGTTGCTAAGGTCTATGTGAATCCACAAGAAAAATGCAATACTGTTGTGAATATGGCACTAGACCATGTTTATGGAAATTGTGGTTATTACTATGTTCCTTATAAAGATGATCCTATAAAAAAAGGCGAAACCGTTAATAAAAATGGAATTAATATCCGATATTTCTTAAATCATGCAGATGTATTAATCGATGTTACAAAAACACAAGAACGTTGGCAACTCGCTTTAGAGGTTGCATTAAAGGTCATCAAAAATAGAGAATCTTTGCTTAAATTAGATGGGTCTGATCCAAACTGGTCACGTTACGCTGACTTTATGAAGCGTCATACAGCCACTTGCGGGCATCTGCCGCCTACTTATTATCGTGCGTATGGATACTATTACTGTTCACGTTTTGGTGCTTATTTACTCCCAAGTATGAAAAGCCCTGAGGGGAAAAGATGGTTAGTCAATGCCAGAAAATATTTACAAAAATATATGGATCTTGGTTTAGATCAAAATAATAAAGGCGATGTGATTAAATTGCCTTGTAAGTTAGCACCAAAAGCCAGTCAGAACATGACTTTTAAAAAGCAAACCGTTGAACTTAGTGATAAAGACTTTAAAACTTTTGCATTTAATTCGCATGTTCCAGCATATATAGATGGTGGCATTCAAGAAATTCCGTTTACTGATTTACTTCGTATTATTGCTGAGCCGAATCTTCAAGAATGGATGGATTTTGAAACATGGGATCAAGCGGTACAAGTAGCAGAAGTGGTTTATCCCTTTATAGGTGGAACGGCTAAATTCTTATTTGATAACACCATAAAACGCATACGATCAATTTTTGTGGATTAAGCCATGATCAAAAATAAGTACTTTATCTTTCTCCTCAGTCTTTTTTTCTTTACAGGATGCAGTCTAATGTGGGCAACTGAATTTGAGTTTGCTAAAAATAATTTTAATGGCGGGATCTTAGCGATTAACGCAAACAAAGACAAAGCATTGTTATTTTATATCAATCAAGAAAAAATTGAGTTTGTTGATATCTTAAATGAGAAAGGTGAATTTATAGATTCAAAGTATAAAGAAGAATGGATGAGAGACAATAGTCAAGTTTTAAACCGTATGACCGTTGAGGTGTTATCAGGGGGAAAAGGAAAGCCAGACAAATTAGTATTTAAAGAACCAGCTCAGACTGGACAATGGTGGCAATCAGCTGATCTTAACACGATTTATATTAATACCTATTTTTTAGATTATGTACTCGTCGATACGATTCCTGAACAAGATCAAATTAGAAAAGCACGACGTTATAAAATATTTAAATCGATAGATGGTGGAGAAACTTTTACTCAACTTAAAAGTTGGCCGCCATTTAGACAAGTTAAACAAGTACTTTTCGATGAAACTGGTGTATATGGATATGCCATAGGTGAGCAAAAGACGTTGTGGCGTACCTCTGATGCAGGAAAAACATGGATACAAATCCATATGCCAAAGCAAATTGTTGACCAATTAAATGCGATGAAATATGAATTTAGAATGGATGAGTTTTTTAACTCCTATCATTTTGATGAGAAAACCAAAGATTTTTATTTTTCTAATTTATTCGATCATCAAGGCCAATATCAAAGTGTGGTTTATAAGTTTCCGTGGAGTGATGATCCCAAAGACAATCGTATAGATCAATATTCACCTATCCTCACTCTACCAAAATCAGATATTGTGGATATTAATAGTGAAGGGGAAAAACTTTACGTTTTAGGGATGGTTTATGATTTTGAGAAAAAAACCTATGGTCATGTAGATACTGAAACTACCTTTTTAGTTGCCGCACCAAATGAACAAAATAAATATCAATGGCTTGAAAAAGTAAAAATTGGAAATGCATTACAGTTGAGTAAATTATATATGGGTCAGAATCGAGTTTTATACAGTTCAGGTTTTAAAAATTCAAATAGCTACCCTTATCAAAGAGATATAGCAGCGGTTAGTTTTGATAAAGGTCGAAGTTGGCAAATTGATGAAGAAGGTAATATGATTCAGGCTTCTACTTTTGATAATAAAACTAATAAAGTTTTTATACTTAAAGGTGGAAAAGTGTCATCGAGAGAGTTAACTAAATTTAGTTCATTATTGCCTTGATATATTTTTAAAAGCTATCTAATTAATATATATTTGGTTATAAAGTTTTTAAGTTAAAAAATTGAAATACTGGGAATTATCAATTTATTGATCGTTTTTATATATATCAGCTATCTAATCCCACTTTGTATAAGGCCCATACTGCACCCTATGAAGGCTTTAGGTTAGAACCTTTAGAAAATGAAGTCTTGCTGCTGAATTTTCGTTCAGCGTGGAGTTTTCATTTTCATAGTTTCAATGGTGGAAAGCACTATCAGTTGATTCAGCAATTCAATGAAGAAACAGATGAAAAAGTTGCTTTAAGTTATTTACTATTTGAACAGCAGGCTTATCTGCAAAGTATTGATTTTCAACTGAAGCGAGGCAAACACCAGCTCAAGTTTGCCTTTAATGAACAAGTGAAAATCATTGCTGCCTTTGTGGATGAGCAAGCAGAGCCAGTTTCACGCTATAAATATGATACGCAAGGTAATTTAATTCAGGCAGTGGATCAAAATGGCCATGTACGCAGCTATGAATATAATGATGCGCATCAACTGACTCGCTATACCGACCGTACTGGTCGTGGGCAAAATATCCGTTATGAATCAAAAGAGGCGAATGCCAAAGCCATCGCAGAATGGGCAGATGATGGTAGTTTTAAAACACGTTTGGAGTGGCACCCGAGACTGCGCCAAGTTGCTGTGTACGATGCTTATGATGTGCCAACCTATTACTACTTTGATTTAGATGGTTTTACCTATCGCACACGCTTAGCTGATGGCCGAGAAAAGTAGCTCTCTCGTGACAGTCAAAAACGCATTACCCGTCAAATTGATTTTGCAGGCCTAGAAACCGAACAAATTTATAACGAGCAAGATCAGTTGGTTAAAATCGTACAGCCGAATGGTGGTATGATCCGCTTTGCATATGATAAAGCAGGGAATTTAACTGAGACTAAAGATCCAGAAGGGAATATTTGGAAAAAAGAATACGATGCGGATGGTAATGTCACCAAGGAAATTAATCCTTTAGGTCATAGCACGCAATATAAATACAACAACGATAATCAAGTTATAGAAATCATTGATGCCAAAGGCGGCGCTAAAAAAATTCAATACAATGATTTGGGACAAATGACCGCATATAGCGATTGTTCAGGTAAAGAAAGCGCATGGGAATACGATGAAGAAGGCGCACTGACGGCCCAGCAGTCTGCTGATGCAAAGCAAGTCAAATATATCTACAGCTCAGAAGGTAAAGACAAAGGTCAGCTTAGAGCAATTGTTTATCCTGATGGTTTAAAAGAACAATTTGAGCATGATGAAGAAGGGCGCTTGCTGAAGCATACGGATACCAAAGGTTTAAGCACGCAGTACCGTTATAATGCTGCGGGTTTGCTCGAACAGCGTATAGATGCGAACCGTCATCAAATTGGCTACCAATGGGATCAGCAAGGCCGTATTCAAAAGCTGATCAATCAAAACCATGCAGAATATTTATTTGAATATAACCGTTATGGTCAATTGGCACGTGAACAGGCTTTCGATGGCGAAGAAAAGCACTATGGCTACAATGAAAATGGTCAGCTGTTCCAAATCCGTCAGCCGAATGTGTTTACTCAATTTGCATACTTTGCAGATGGCGCAATCGCTTCGAAAACTTATACCCATGTGCAAACACGTGTAAGTCAAACAGAAGAATTTGAATACAACCTGAATCATCAGTTGAGTAAGGCGACGAATAAAGACAGTCAAATCGATTTTTATCGCAACGCGCTTGGCCAATTGGTACGTGAACATCAGCATTATAAAGTGCCGCATTTAACTCCGCTGACGGCTGTGCTGCGTTATGAATATGATGTGCTGGGAAATTTAACTCAAACGATTCGCCCTGATGGACAGGTTCAAAGCAATTTGAGTTATGGTTCAGGTCATATCTATGGAATCGCATTTAATCAACAAGATATGGCGGCGTTTCAACGTGATGACTTGCACCGCGAAACCACTCGTATGCTGGCGAATGGCTTAATTCAGACTAAAAATTATAATGATGTAGGTTTACTCACTTCGCAAATCATTCGACCAGAACAGGAAACCGTCGGTCGCACACAGCATCAAGCAGAACGACATTATCAATATGATCAAAATTATTTGCTCACCCAAGTAAATGACAGCCGATTAGGTAAGCTGACGTATCAGTATGATGCAATTGGCCGTTTAACACAGAGTCAAAGCTTACATCAAACTGAAAGCTTTGCTTTTGACCCAGCAGGGAATTTGATTGACCCAATTGCCACGCATGCATCTCAAGTGAAAAGTAATTTGATTGCTCAATATAAGGGTAAAAACTATAAATACGATGCGCAAGGCAATGTGATTGAAAGCAGCCATGCAGGCAAAACATTAAAACTGACGTGGGATAACCTGAACAGATTGGTTCGTTGTGATCATCAGGGTCAGGTGACAGAATATGGTTATGATGTATTTGGACGACGTTTGTTTAAGAAAAACCAAACTGCACAAACCCTGACTTTATTTGGCTGGGACGGTGACCTGATGATTTGGGAGTCACAGCAATCTAATAATGCTGATGAAAACTATACTAAGCATTATGTCTATGAAGCAAAGAGTTTTGTACCATTACTCCAAACAGGCTATACAGGCTTTATCAAACTGATTGAGACCCCAGACTATTCAAAATTCCAACGTGAACCTTACTCAATTTATAAAGACCCTGTATGGAAAACAGAAACGAGAAAGAACAAAGCAGAGCTAGAACGCGTTGCTTTTTATCACTGTGACCAAGTGGGAACACCGCAAACCTTAAGTAATGAACGTGGTGAATGTGTCTGGGAGATCGTGCAGGATACGTGGGGCAATACGCAGCAAATCAGAGCCAGTGACAATTTGTTAGAACAAAGTAATATCCGTTTTCAGGGGCAATACTATGATGTTGAGACAGGCTTGCACTATAACCGTTATCGTTATTACGAGCCGTACAGTGGACGTTATGTGAGTAAAGACCCGATTGGGTTGATGGGGGGCTTAAATAATTCAGCTTATGTCAGTGATCCGAATCAGTGGGTGGATCCTATGGGACTAATTGTACATATTGTTTTTAACAAATCGAATGGAACAATTAAAGGTTCTGATTTAGATTCAAAAGAAACAATAGGTATAAATGGCGTTTTCACAGGTGGATATGCAAGTGTAGATCATATGACTCAACAAGTAACTAATTTATCACTAGATGAGTCGCAAGCTATTCCAAGAGGGAGATATTGGATAATCCCACATGAGGGTGAAGGTAAAGAGCATTGGTACAAGCTTTATGCAGTCGATATGCATACAGATGATTTTACTTATGATTTTAATAACAAGAAAATGAGAGGCTATTTTAGACTTCATCCAGGAACTTATAGTACAGGCTGTGTGACTATTCCCTCTTCAATGGGAGCAAAAAATGGAAATGTGAAGTGGGATAAATTATCTAGTTTTATACAAAAAACGAACAAGCATAAAGCGCTTGTTTTTAAAGGAGGGGATTTAGAAAGCAAAAGGAAATTTGGACACAAGCCAGATTTTGTTGACCTTTATGGAATATTGGATGTTGAGTAATGAAAAAATTTTTTATAACTGTTATTTTTTGCTGCACTATTTTATTTATATATTTAATTGGTAGTGGGTATTTTATCGATAAAGAGTGTGAAATTTCTATTGAAAAATTCAAAGTTCAAAGTAAAATATTGAATATTAGTGAAAAATCAATAAAAGTGTTTGAAGATACAGGGTATAATTTTGTATGTGAAGATTCTGATGATTTTATGTATAAAATTAATAGACTACCGTATAAAGTAGATGATGAAACATTTACTGAATTAATAGCAGTGGTTGTAATGAATTTTTATTATAATAGACCTGAATTTTCAATTATTCTTGATAATTTAAGTACAGTGCAAAAGTCAGAAGTTGAAAAAAAAATAGAAGAATTTATGAAAAATAGCACTTATATGAAAACCAAAAGTTTGGAAGATCTAGAGAAACTAAGCTACATAAAAGCTATTTTACAAGGTAATTAGTAAGTAATGACTTTGTTGCACAAAGATTTAAAAAGTAAAACTCCCTTAAGCAACTCAAATTTAAGTGACAACTCGGGTATGTGATCTGCCTAAGTCTGTAAATTTATTTAAAATGGCTATACGGGCATGTACTTCATTGACTTGGCTTTGAAAGTTCTTAGCACTGAGTTTATCGCCTAATAATTTAATGCAGTACATCTTAGTTTCAACCAAACTTCGCCGATGATAGCCTGACCATTTTTTCCAAAGCGATCTACCTAGCTGTTTGACTGTTTTTAATAACTCGTTCCGCGCTACTGACTTCGCTTGCTGATCTTTCCACGGCTTTGCATTCTTCCTAGGTGGAATGATCGCATGTGCATCTCGATCTAAAATGACTTGTCTGCATTGAAAGCAGCCCTGCGGGCAAAACATTAAAACTGACATGAGATAACCTGAATAGATTGATTTGCAGTGATCATCAGGGTCAGGTGACTGAATATGGTTATGATGTATTTGGACGACGCGTATTTAAGAAAAACCAAAATGCGCAAACCCTGACTATATTTGGCTGGGATGGTGACTTGATGATTTGGGAGTCACAGCAATCTAATAAATTAGACGAAAACTACACTAAGCATTATGTCTATGAACCACAGAGTTTTGTACCACTACTGCAAACAAGCTATACAGGGTTTATCAAGCTTTTAGAAACGCCTGACTATGCCCAATTTCAGCATCAGGATTATTCGGTTTATAAAGATCCGATTTGGAAAACAGAAACCCGAAAGAATAAAGCTGAGTTGGAACGAGTTGCTTTTTATCACTGTGACTAAGTGGGTACGCCACAAACATTGACTAATGAGTTAGGTGAGTGTGTTTGGGAAATTAAGCAGGATACTTGGGGTGAAGCTATAGAAATAAAAGCCACTAATGCATTGCTTGAAGACACTAATATTCGTTTCCAAGACCAATATTACGATGACGAAACTGGCTTACATTATAACCGTTACCGTTATTATGAGCCGTATAGTGCAAGATATGTAAGTAAAGACCCGATTGGATTGTTTGGTGGGTTGAATAACTCTTCGTATGTGAGTGATCCGAATCAGTGGGTTGATCAATTGGGATTAACTCCCTTAAATGCTGCTGGTGCTGCATATGGCTGCATAGCTGGTGCTGTTGGTGGTTATACAACAGGAGAGTGGAAAGGTGCTGCAATTGGGTGTGTTGCAGGAGGTGCAGTGGGGGCTGTAAATCCTTGGGCATCACATGCTGTAGGTGCAGCAGGAGGTGCAGGAGTTTCTTCAGTGCTGGGTCAAGGTGTGGGATTATTTGCTGCGAAGAAGGAAGTTGCGAATATGTGTAATTATGATGCTGGTGCTGTAGTAGGAGCTATGGTTGGTGGTGGCATTGGAGGATCTGTGAATAAGGCAGTAATTCAAAGGGCTCCATATATGAGAGTAGATTTGATGAATAAACCATTGGGTACTTCTGGAATTAATCGAACTCCAGGCAAACTAGCAGGGGCATTACTAGAGGGTAAAATAACAGGTGCTGGTGAATTAATGGGTACTGGGAAAATAACCTTGCCATCTTGTGCAAAATAATTAGTGAGATAGTTAATGATTTGGTTTAAAACGGCTATGTTTTTCTTGTTATATATGATTTATATGATTTTAATTTTAAATTTTTATGCTAAAGCTTTAATTAAAGTAAGTATACTTGGTCATTTTTTTAAAGTGGTATTTAGTTCTTTATTATATTTACTGTTTGCTATTGCTTTTATTTTTCCTTTTTTTCATATTCATGAGTTTGTAGATGATTTCCATATATATTTTGATCAAAACAATATTTATTTTGCTTTTACTTTGATTTCTTTTGCATTAGTTTGTAGTTTTTCAATAATTTATTTTAATAAAAAATTTATTCCTAAGTTAAAAGCTTTGGGGTATTTTAAATGATTGATGCGTGCTGAAATAACAGGAGACTTCCACTTAGGAAATTTTAGGCTGCTAGCTCACTGGTTCTGTCGCTAAAAATAACTTGAGTTAGATTCCAAGGTGAATAGAGAATATCTAACAGATCAAACTTTAGATGGAAATTCATTTGGTTTTCCTTGTGGAGTTGCTGTCGGTGCTGATGTGCCTGTTTCGAGTGGTGAAGTTCAAGTAAATACAGGAGCTTATATCCACACCTAGTTTAACGTATTTTGACTTTTCACACAGTAAATTAATAGGAAATACTAAAGATACCGAGCTTTATGCAATTAGATTAATGCGCTCTTTTGGAGGGCTATAATATGAAATTATTCTTAATGATTACAGTAATTTTTTTCTTATGTAGTTGTGAAAAGAATAAAATAGAAAGAGGGCAGATCTTAAGTCAGTTGAAAAATGAAGTGAATAAAAGCGAAGCATTATATTTGAATGAAATGAGCTTAATTTTTTCAGATTATAATTGCTTTGTTGCACAAACATTCAAAAGCTAAACTTTCCCCAAGTTATCTAAATTTAAGTGACAACTTGGGTGTGAGGTCCGCCCAACTCCGTAAATTTATTTAATACTGCCACACGTGCATGCATGTCATTGACTTGGCTTTTGAAATTCCTTGTACTAAGCCAATCACCTGAGAAGCACTGCTTCGTTAGATTTGATGCAATGCATCTTGGTTTCTACCAAACTTCGGCGATGATAGCCTGACCATTTTTTCCATAGTGTCCTGCCTAAACGTTTAACTGTTCGAAGTAATTCATTTCGCTCTAGCGAGCTGGTCTTTGTATCTTTCCAAGGTTTCGCATTTTTTCTTGGTGGAATCACCGCATGCGCTTGTCGGTCTGCGATTACCTGGCGGCATTGCTTGGTGTCATAAGCCCCATCTGTATAGACGGAGTCAATCTGTTCTTCTTGTGGAATCTGATCCCGTAAATCACCAAGCACCTGTGAATCACTCACATTGTTGGTTGTGAGCTAAATAGCGCGTATTTGAAGGGTTTCAGCATCGATACCAATATGTAATTTACCCCATTGGCGACGATATTCAGGCTGATGTTTTTTACGTTTCCATTCGCCTTCACCTAAAAACTTTAAGCCAGTAGAATCAACGAGTAGATGGAGACCATTACTGCTTTTTTGATAGTTAATTGCAATATCAATATGCTTTTGTCTTCTACAAATAGTGGAATAATCTGGGGCTGTCCAATCTAATCTATAAAGATGAATGAGACTTTGAACAAAGCCTCTGACCATACGTAAAGACAGACGGAATAGAGATTTAATCATCAGACAGCATTGGATAGCTGCGTCGGAGTAGGTTTGATTTCGCCCTTGTTTGCCTTTTGATGGAGCATACCATTGCGTAGCAGGATCAAACCAAATGGCAATATTTCCGCGACTCATGAGTGCTCGGTTATATGCGGGCCAATTGGTTGTGCGATAGATTTTGTGTGTAGGCTTCTTCATTTGAAAATTATATCGCTGAAAAAGCCTTTACAGATAGGTTTGTGCAACAAAGCCTGATGGGGCGTATATTTAATGGTCAAGGCTCAAATTACACAGAAATTACAGATAACTTTATTCAAGGAGCATCTTTATCTGGAAATGCTGGTGCATTAATTAAGTTTGGGGGAAGTACCGTTGTAAATAAAGATATGGTAGCGAATACTATAAATGGAAAACAACCATTTGCATTTGAGTTAGGTATTGGTAACCAGGATGGGATCTAAGTTTCGGAGGAGTAAGTGACAAAAACTTATCTCCTGTAGACTATTTGAAAAAAATAAATAGAGAAGTGGAAGCAAAAGAAATAGAACGTATTCTTAATAAGGCACCTGAAGGGGCTAGTATAGGGAATGTTCTTGATCAATGGCATAAATCTTTTTGAGGTTAAAATGAAATTATTATTAATTTTTATATTATTCTGTAGTGTTCTGCAGGTAGGATGCATTACCAATGAAAAAGAATATAATGGTAGGTTTTCTAAAGATTTAAAAGAAAATTTTAATGATGGCTATGTTGTTGAATCATATGGTGGTAATTCATACTATAATATGGTTACCTTAAGTTTGGAAAAGAAAAATTTTTCAAATGAAAGGTTTGATAAAACAATAAAAAAATTTTTAAATAATGGATGGTATTTAAACTACATAATAGATAATAAATATTGGGTTTTTTGTAGGGGTAAAAATGAATCTATAAGAGTTTTATATCCCAACCAACAGGTATTAAAAGATAGGGAGGGTAATTATTTCCGGGATGATTTAGATAATAATAGGGTGTATGTTTGGGTTGCTTTCTATAAAGATGTTGATAGAAATAAGCAATTAACTGGTTGTCCAATTGATTGATTTTAATTTTAGCTAATGGTTTTTTAATAGTAACATAAAAAATTAAGAAAGTTGATTGCATGATTAAGTTTGAGGATATATTTTACACTGGCTTTGTTGCACAAAGATTTGAAATACAAAGCCCCCTAATTGAGCCAAATTTAAGGCATAACTTGGGTAAGTGGTCGACCTAATTCCGTAAATCTGTTTAGGACTGCTACACGTGTATGAATTTCATTGACTTGGCTATCAAATTTTCTTGCACTGAGTTTATCCCCCAATAATTTGATGCAATGCATCTTAGTTTCGACCAAACTTCGGCAATGATAGCCGGACCATTTTTTCCAT
>NZ_VOZP01000014.1:0-129915 GCF_013419735.1 Acinetobacter sp. YH12064 | reverse complement strand
TTACTGACAAAAATTTGCTCAAATAAACTTCGAGTAATTTCTACCATCAATCAATGAAAATAATTTCGATCAATCAATCAGTAAAAATCCACACAAGTTGTTCTTCATAATCTCTTAATGATCTTCTCGTTGGTTCGTCACCAGCAAGCTAGGTCGGCTATATTACTCTTTATTTCTAAAGAGTCAACCAGTAATTCAAATTATTTTTAAACTTATCAAATAAAACCCAACTCAATCAATTTAACCAAGTCATTGTTTTATCAGAAGTTTTAATCTTCATCACCGCCGATGGATGTGCATTCTACAGCATTTCAGGACCGTTGCAACACCTTTTTTATGATTTATTTTACGCATGTCGATTTTTTAAACACATAAACATTCTTTTGTATTATTATTGGGCTATATACGCCCTATTTCATATAATAAAACGTATATACACCCAATTTTCATTCCATTTAATTTAAGACATTTTTGATTTCGTATGGTTGTTTTTAAAAAAACTGCCTATTTAATAATGGCGTGCTCCATTTCACCCATATTATATGCAGCTCCCACAGCAAATATTTTCACAACCACTTTCTCTATTTTGAGTTATGCCAAGTGGGCAACCACTTCACCCAAATTTTGTGTGATTAATAATTCAAGTTTAGTCAATGATTTTAAAAAACTTGCGCCAACCCACAGCACTTATAAAATTACAGCCATCAATGTAAATGACATCAAGTCTAGTCATTGCCAAGTTTTATTTTTTTCTAATCTATCAGCAAAAGAAGAACAAAGTATTTTAAACAACCATGTTAATTTCCCCGCCCTTTCTCTAAGCAGCAACAATAGTGAATGTGAGTCTGGCAGTGCATTTTGTTTGTATAAAAAAAATCAGAGTTATTCGTTTAAAATTAATATGGAAAGTTTAACGCAGTCACAAATACATATTGATCCACGCGTTTTATTACTGGCGAAGTCATCGGAGTCAGCTGAATGAAACAACTCTATAACCCAATTACATTACACCAATTATTTACGCGTTCGCAGCTCACCATCTTTGCTTTAACATTTACGATTTGTTCTGCGATTTTTTTGGTGATTTCCACCTATACAATGCATACCTATGCAAAAAACAGCTTAACGATTTTATCAAATGCGATAAACGAACGTGTTCAACCCGCAGTGGTGTTTAATGACCAAACAACGATGCGTCAAATTTTAAACGAATACACTCAACTGTATCCCATTCGATCGATAGAAATTACCAACCATCAAAAAGTGTCACTTGCTCATGCTGAGCAACAAGAAATTTCAACATTTTCTAGCCAAGCGATTTTAGATTATTTCTTCTTTAGCAAACCGATTCGTTTAGATATTCATCATGATCAGAAAAGTTACGGCGAACTGGTCGTATATGGAAACTCTTCAGATTTAGTTAGTTTCTTCCATAAAATTTTATTGGGTTTATTTTTAGGTTTTATACTTTTATTGGCTACCGTGTTTTGGTCGGTTAATTCTGTTTATCAATACTTAATGCAATCCGTTCGCTCTATTGTTGAATCAGCCCAAACCATTAGCATTAAGAAAGATTATAAAATGCGGGTTTCAAACTCTGATATTCAAGAATTACACGCACTCAGTACCGCCTTTAATGGTTTACTTAGTGAAATTGAACAGTCAAATAAAAACTTGATTTCAGAAAATGACAAGCTAATTCATCTAGCACGTCATGATGCATTAACCCAATTGCCAAATCGCAATTATTTTTATGAAAAGCTATTTGAGCTATTTGACTTACAAGCGAACGCTGCCGTGTTCTTTGTCGATATTGAAAACTTTAAACATGTGAATGACCAATATGGACACTTAGCAGGGGATGCAGTACTACGCGCCTCATCACATTGTTTAAAACAAGCACTTCCAGATGATGCTTTCGTTGCGCGACTCGGTGGTGATGAATTTGCAATTATTATAAATCGCTTAAACTTCCTGACGGAACTCGAAGTCTTTTGTCACAAAATACATGACTGCTATGGTTCCACATTTGTTTATGAGCAACATAATATTGCATTACAAGCTAATATTGGTGTGGCACTGATCCAAAATGCAAAATCGCCAGAAGATTTGATCGCAGATGCGGAACGCGCGATGTATGATGCTAAACTTTCTAATAATCATTGGTGCATTGCACTACAACGCCCCAACTCATAGGATTTGCTATGTTAAAGAACGCATTTAAAGTTTTATTTATACTTGCATTCACGGCCACTATGACAGCCTGTATGAGTTTAGGTAACTTAAGCTATAAACAAGCACGTATGCTTAAAAAAGAAGGTTTTGTCTTGACCAATGATGGTTGGACACTTGCCCTACCAGAACGACTTTTATTTGGTTTTGATGATTATCAAATTCAACCCCACCAACAAGTCAAGTTAAATACACTTGCCACTCAACTGATTAAATATGACCTAAACAAAATTAAGTTTATTGGTCATACGGATAATGTTGGACAAGCCAATTACAACCAACAACTGTCAGAAAAACGTGCGCAAAGCGTCGCAAACGTCTTTTTAAAGCAGGGTTATAACAGTTCAAATATTCAAATTATTGGCCGTGGTGCTGAACAACCGATGGTCTCTAATGACACTGAAACCAATCGTGCCATCAACCGTCGTGTAAATGTCACCATCATTCCCTAAATAGCAGAATATAAAAAAGCCACCTTATGGTGGCTTTTTTATTGTGTTTATAAATTTTAGGCATAAAAAACCGCTAAATGCGGCATCTTTTTCATAGTATTACTTTTGAGATAAATGGTCGGAGCAGTAGGATTCGAACCTACGACCCCCTGGTCCCAAACCAGGTGCACTACCAGGCTGTGCTATGCTCCGCTTTCAACTTTAAAAGTTGGGGTGAATGATGGGATTCGAACCCACGACAACCGGAATCACAATCCGGGGCTCTACCAACTGAGCTACATCCACCATCATGTTCTTGCTTGTGAATAACCAATATAACGCATTTTAAATTACAGGCATAAAAAAACCGCTGTATGCGGTATCTTTTATCGACCGTTTTCTTTAAGAAAATGGTCGGAGCAGTAGGATTCGAACCTACGACCCCCTGGTCCCAAACCAGGTGCACTACCAGGCTGTGCTATGCTCCGAATTGGGGTGAATGATGGGATTCGAACCCACGACAACCGGAATCACAATCCGGGGCTCTACCAACTGAGCTACATCCACCATCACAACAAGATTCAGATTCTAGTATCAGAACACCATTAAAATGGCGCGCCTGACAGGATTCGAACCTGTGACCATCCGCTTAGAAGGCGGATGCTCTATCCAACTGAGCTACAGGCGCATTACCGATGACATAGACTATCACGCGATTTTTGCCTTGAGAAATTGGTCGGAGCAGTAGGATTCGAACCTACGACCCCCTGGTCCCAAACCAGGTGCACTACCAGGCTGTGCTATGCTCCGTTTCATCTCAGCTTTCGCTGTATCGCATATCGTGCGGTACGGTGTGCATTCTAGGCGTGACGTTGATTAACGTCAACACCTATCTTCAAAAAAACATAAAAAATCATTTCAAGCGATTATTTATCAAGCACTTTAATCATTTTTCAAGCAAAAATTAACGTTTTAAACTGGCGCTGAAATTCAACATCCGATCTAAAGGCAATTTAGCACGCTCAGCCAATGCCGGATCTACAAAAATTTCCTGATCGCCTTTTTGTAAAACTTCGAGAATTCCATCTAATTCATTCATCGCCATCCAAGGGCAATGCGCACATGAACGACAAGTCGCTCCCTCACCTGCCGTCGGTGCTTCGATGAGAATTTTATTCGGCACAGCTTGCTGCATTTTATAAAAAATACCGCGATCTGTTGCCACGATTAAACGTTCGTGTGGCAAGGTTTGTGCAGCCTTGATCAATTGCGAGGTGCTACCGACGGCATCTGCAATATCCACCACAGATTCTGGTGACTCTGGATGTACCAAAACTGCTGCATCAGGATACAGCGCTTTCATATTGGCAATACCACGTGCACGGAACTCTTCATGGACAATACATGCCCCATCCCATAGCAACATGTCTGCACCGGTTTTCTTTTGAATATAGCGACCGAGATGCTGATCGGGTGCCCAAATAATTTTTTCACCTAAACTATCTAAATGCTCAACAATTTCAACAGCACAGCTCGAGGTTACCACCCAATCTGCACGCGCTTTCACTGCCGCCGAGGTATTGGCATATACCACAACCATATGATCTGGATGTGCATCACAAAATTTGGTAAATTCATCGACAGGACAACCCAAATCAAGTGAGCATGTTGCCTCTAGAGTAGGCATCAGTACGGTTTTCTCAGGAGATAAAATCTTCGAGGTCTCCCCCATGAATTTCACCCCTGCAACCACCAACGTCGTTGCTTCATGATCCCGACCAAAACGTGCCATTTCAAGTGAATCCGAAACGCATCCACCGGTCTGTTCTGCTAGTTCCTGCACTTCAGGATCACAGTAATAGTGTGCAACAAGGACAGCGTTACGTTTTTTGAGTTCCGCTTTAATTAATTCAAACTTTTCAAGCTTTGCAGCTTCCGTTAAGTGATGCTCTTTAACATCACCCAAACGATCCAAATGCGCTTGTACAATTGATTTTGCTTCATTTGCAATTAAGTTGTTTGCATTATTCATCACAACGTCTTCTCTACCCTTAATGCCTGCTACTACACAGGTGCTTCACAACTGACCCATAAATATGGCACTTGGCTATTTTTTACCGGTCATTAAAAAGTTCCACTTATAAAAAAGCCTCACAACGGAGGCTTTTCAAAAACATCAAATATCTTATGAACGGTAATCTGCGTTAATCTTGACATAATCATACGAAAGGTCACAGGTATACACAGTATCTCGAGCACTGCCACGTCCTAAATCTACACGGATCGTGATCTCAGATTTCTCCATCTCTGCAGCCCCTGCTGCTTCGGTATAATCTGCTGCGGCACCACCGTCTTTACAGATTTGAACATCACCTAACCAGACCTGAATTTTTTCAACATCTAAGTTTGGCACACCTGCATAACCAATAGCTGCCAAAATACGGCCCCAGTTTGGATCTGATGCGAAGATTGCAGTTTTAACCAACGGTGAATGTGCAATGCTATAAGCAATATCACAACATTCTTGAGTATCTGCGCCGCCTTCTACCGCCACAGTAATAAACTTCGTCGCACCTTCACCATCACGGACAATGAGCTGTGCAAGACGTTTCATTACACGTGTTAACACGTCTAAAACAGCAGCATAACGTGAATCTGATTCTGAAGTAATTTCTACGCCACCAGCTTGGCCCGTTGCAATCAAAATACATGAGTCATTCGTTGAGGTATCACCATCCACCGTAATACGGTTAAACGACAGGTTAACTGTGGTTTTCAAAAGCTGTTGCACCAGCTCACGGCTAATGGGTGCATCAGTTGCCACATAACTCAACATGGTCGCCATATTTGGACGAATCATGCCTGCGCCTTTAGAAATACCTGTCATGGTATACAGGACGCCATCTAACTCAAATTGTTCAGATGCACCTTTAGGTGTGGTATCTGTGGTCATAATGCCCGTTGCCGCTTCCAACCAAGCGTCTTCTTGCAAACTGTCTAATGCCGGTTGCAAGCCTTGAACCAAACGATCAATAGGTAATTGCTCACCAATTACACCTGTTGAAAATGGAAGAACTTCTGTATTTTGAACACCTGTCAGTTCTGCCAGTTTCGCACACGTCGCCTCAGCATTTGCCATGCCGATTTTGCCAGTACCGGCATTGGCATTTCCGGTGTTAATCACTAAATAACGTGGATTACCTGCTAATAAGTGCGCTTTAGAAATATGCACCGGTGCTGCACAAAATGCATTTTGAGTAAAAACGCCTGCGACATTAGAACCTTCAGCAAATTCAAAAATGACAAGGTCACGTCGGTTCTGATAGCGCACATATGCTTCAGCCGAACCGATTTTTACACCTTTCACCACATGCATCTGTGGCATAGATACGTCACCAACTGCCATTTTTCAACGTCCAACTATATGAGTTATAAAAAATACAGCTTAGTGCAAAATCTATAAAAAATCGAGCAGAAGCACGGTTTTGCTGTAATTTTATTGTGGATTTCTTTTGCACATAAAAAAACCAGTCTTTCGACTGGTCTTTATCGATGTTCGTCGTAAATTAGTTACGCGCAAGCTGAGTTGCTTCATCAAGAAGCACTTGTTTCGCTTTTTGTTGACTCGCAGCAGAAAGGGCTGGGTTTTCAGCCACAATACGGTCAGCATTCGCCGCATTGGCTGCTGCAATTTTTGCAGTTTGCAATACGATTGGACGATTTGGATTGGCAAAGGTATAACGAATACCCGTACGCGGGCTTGCTACAGTCACTTGACCGTCAGTACCAACCTGTACTTGAGTTGTTGTTGGACCAACTGCTTGTTGAACTTTCTCTAAAGAAGTCGTCTGAGGAGCGTTTGCAAAGGCAAAAGTTGGCAAAGCCAAAGCAGCAATCATGAACGGTTTTAGTACTTTTTTCATTGTCTTTTCCGTCTTACGGTTATTGATAGAAACTAAATAACATTTAATCTACGGAACTGCAAATACTATTCAGGTCAGATTAGTAGTGTAAATAAAAAATCAGAGCGCGAAGGCTCTGATTTATTTGAAATTAAACAATGCTGTTTAGATTTTACCGTGACATTGTTTATATTTTAGACCTGAACCACATGGGCAAGGCGAGTTACGACTTTCTGGCGGAACAATCACTTGCTCTGCAGGTGTGTATTGCGCATCGATAACATCATTACCATTGGCTTCAGCCAACAAATTATCAAAGTCATTGTGTGACAATTGAAGATTCATTGATTCAGCTTGAGCCTGTTTTTGAGCTTCCATTTCTGCAAGTTCTTCGGCTGTAGGCACATGAATACGAGATAAATCTGTCACGACATCGGACTTAATCACAGCAAGCATGTTTACAAATAAATTAAAGGCTTCTTTTTTGTATTCTTGCTCAGGATTTTTCTGCGCATAACCACGTAAATGAATCCCCTGACGTAAGTAATCCATTGCTGCCAAATGCTCTTTCCAATGGCGGTCCAATGAATTCAACATAAAGTGACGTTCGAGCATTGCAGCCGTTTCGTCACCCATTTGCGTACGACGTGAACGGTAGTGCTGAAGAACTTCATCAGTAATACGTTCAACCAAAGCCTCTTCATCCAAACGACGATCTTGCTCTAACCACTGCGAAATTGGCAATTCAATCGATAGATCTTCACGTAGCGCCTTTTCAAGACCTTCTATATCCCACTGATCGTGAATAGACTCAGGTGGAATATATATTTCGATCATGCCTTTAGTCACATCCTGAATCATCGTTTCGATGTAATCTTGTAAAGACGGTTCAACAAGAATTTCATCACGCTGAGAGTAAATAATCTTACGTTGTTCGTTGTTTACGTCATCGTATTTCAATAGATTTTTACGAATATCGAAGTTACGTGCTTCAACTTTACGTTGTGCATTTTCAATCGAGCGTGAAACCATTTTATGCTCAATGGCTTCATCTTCTTTCAGTCCCATGGCACGCATCATTGCAACCACGCGATCACCTGCGAAGATACGCATCAAGTCATCTTCAAGCGACAAGTAGAAACGTGATACACCTGGGTCACCTTGACGGCCCGCACGACCACGTAACTGGTTATCGATACGACGAGATTCATGACGTTCTGAACCAATGATGTGTAAACCACCAGAGTTCAGCACCATTTCATGATTTTGTTCCCACTCTGCTTTCAAACGTGCTTCATCTGCTTCAGTCGGCTCTTCAATCTTCGCCAGCAACGCTTTCCAGTTACCACCTAACAGAATATCAGTACCACGACCAGCCATGTTAGTCGCAATGGTTACTGCACGAGGTGAACCCGCTTGCGCAATAATATCCGCTTCGCGCTCATGTTGTTTCGCATTAAGTACTTCATGTTGAATACCAGCTTCTTTCAGCTTATCTGATAAAATTTCAGAGGCTTCAATGGTTGCTGTACCAATCAGAATCGGCGCAACACCCGCTTCATGAATACGTTGAATTTCTTGAATGATGGCGTTGTATTTACCTTCACGGTTTAAATAGATTAAATCGTTTTGGTCATTACGAATCATCGGGCGATGGGTTGGAATAAGTACAACATCCAAGCCATAAATTTCTTTCATTTCTGCAGCTTCAGTATCTGCAGTCCCTGTCATCCCTGATAATTTCTTGTAAAGACGGAAATAGTTCTGGAATGTTGTAGTTGCTAAAGTTTGGTTTTCAGGTTGAATTTCCAAACCTTCTTTTGCTTCTACTGCTTGATGCAAACCTTCTGACCAACGGCGACCCGGCATGGTACGACCAGTGTTTTCATCGACAATGATCACTTCACCTTCGTGGATGATGTAATGCACGTTGCGTTGGTATAGGTAATGCGCACGAATGGCCGCAGAAACATGGTGTACCAAGTTTAAATTAGCAGATGAATATAAACTTTCACCTTCAGCAAGCAAGCCCATTTGAATCAATTCAGCTTCAACAGTTTCATAACCGACTTCGGTCATTTCTACAGAGCGCTGTTTTTCGTCAATCCAGAAGTGACCACCATCTGGTACCTTCTCTTCTTTTTGTGCATGAAGTTTTGGTGGAATGCTGTTAATTGCAGCATACAACTGAGATGAGTCTTCTGATTGACCAGAAATGATCAACGGTGTACGCGCTTCATCAATCAGGATCGAATCGACCTCATCGATGATGGCATAGGTTAAGCTGCGCTGTTTTTTCTCAGCAGCAGAAAACACCATGTTGTCACGCAAGTAATCGAAACCGAATTCGTTGTTGGTACCGTAAGTAATGTCAGCTCGATACGCTTGAGCTTTTTCAGTTGGGTCTTGCATTGAGTAAATAATCCCAATGCTTAAACCTAAAAATTCGAATAATGGACGGTTTAACTCAGCATCTCGCTGTGCGAGATAGTCGTTCACCGTAATCACGTGAACACCTTCACCACTAATCGCATTGAGGTAACAAGCAAGCGTTCCCATGAGGGTTTTACCTTCACCGGTACGCATCTCTGCGATCTTACCTTCATGTAAAGTAATACCACCAATCAGCTGTACGTCATAATGACGCATGCCCATGACACGCTTTGCAGCTTCACGACAAACAGCAAACGCTTCAGGTAATAATTTATCAAGGCTGTCGCCTTTTTTATAACGTTCTTTGAATTCTTCAGTTTTTGCAGATAAGTCTGCATCGCTTAGAACAGATATCGTCGGCTCGAGCGCATTAATCTTCTCTACGATTTTACGCATGCGTTTGAGTTCGCGCTCATTTTTGGTACCGAAGATTCCTCCGATCAGACTTGCCAACATGAATAGACTCTCTAAATCTTGCTTGTCAAATGAATATATTTTCTTAGTCGTTATTATGGTGCTAGAAATTCGAAGTACAAGGGTTTTGCACAAAAATCCCCTTAAATATTCTGCGCTCGGGTTCTAGCCCCGGAGACTTAAGGCAAGCTAATGTAACAAATTTTCTGCAGACAACATAGTGACTCTGTCGTGAGATATTTCGCATTTATCCCCCAATAAAACTGTTTTATATGAAATATATTCATAAAGAAATGAAAAAACACTATTTTTAATCATAAAAAAAATCCTTCATATTTATTTTCAAGTTAAACAAATTCAATAAATACGGGGATATTCCATGACGATTCGTTTAGGTGATACTGCACCAGACTTTACTCAAGACTCAAGCGAAGGCAGCATTCATTTTTATGACTTCTTAGGTGACAGTTGGGGCATTTTATTTTCGCATCCTGCCGATTACACCCCAGTCTGCACCACAGAACTTGGATTTACCGCAAAACTAAAAGATGAATTTAGCAAACGTGGTGTCAAGGCCATTGCCCTGTCTGTTGATGATGTTGAGTCGCATCAGGGTTGGATTAACGACATTAATAATACTCAAAATACCACGGTCAACTTCCCGATCATTGCAGACAAAGACCGTAAAGTGTCCACCCTTTATGATTTCATTCACCCCAATGCCAGCGAAACATTAACTGTTCGCTCTTTGGTGATCATCGATCCAAATAAAAAAGTCCGTTTAATCATTACTTATCCTGCATCTACAGGGCGTAACTTCCATGAAATTTTACGTGTCATTGACTCTTTGCAACTGACAGACAACCATAAAGTTGCAACACCGGCCAACTGGCAACAAGGTGAAGATGTGGTGATTGTGCCGTCATTAAAAGATGAAGAGGAAATCAAACAACGCTTTCCTCAAGGATATAACGCAGTTACGCCTTACCTTCGTTTAACGCCTCAACCTAAGTGAGGATAAAACGGAGCATTACGCTGTCCGAGCGCAAGATAAGAAGCTCTGCTGTGAGTGACCAAAGCGAAGGTGCAACTTTAACTATTTTTAAGCGCAGCACCTGACCCAACTCAGAATCATAACCATAGTTACTTATAGTTACTGATAGTTTTCCCCTCAGAACGAATGACGAGCCCGTTCTGGCATTCTCCAACCTGCTCATCTTCGGATGAGCTTTTTTTGATTACAAATTCCTCTCAGGGATTAGATTGGTTAAACATCACAATTCCGTTATAACTAAGAAAAACTTGAAAACAACAAACCGTGATTCATCAAATTCATCATTTACATTGTGGTAGTTTTTGTCCAACGTGTGCCCCTTTATTTGGACAGAAAGGCTTTCGCGCACATTTGGTCTGTCATTGCCTGCTCATTGAAACCGATAAAGGGCTCGTCTTAGTCGATACAGGACTGGGCTTACAAGATTATTTGCATCCACAAAATCGTTTAGGTCGGTTTATTTCACGCACAGCGCAGATCAAATTTAATCCGCAACTGAGTGCGATTCATCAAATTCAAAAATTAGGCTTTAAGGCTCAAGATGTTCAACACATTTTGTTGTCACACTTAGATTTTGATCATGCTGGCGGGATCTCTGATTTTCCGCAGGCGACTGTGCATGTCTTAGCCAGTGAATATAATGCCACTCAAAACCTTCATAGCTTAAAATCACGACTGCGCTATCGACCACAGCAATTCCAACTGCATCGTTATTGGAATTTTATCGAAAGCATCGGGACGCAAGCATGGTTTAACTTAGAACACACTGCCGGTCTGTCCATTTTTCAAGATGACATTTTAATGCTTCCACTTTTGGGACATACCGCGGGTCATGCCGGTATTGCGATTAAAAATAACCAGCGCTGGTTGTTATATTGTGGCGATGCTTATTACTCACAGCATCAATTAAATCCAAATTTTCATTCGCGGGCCTTAAATCAGCTTGAGCGTTTATTTGCCACCGACAATACACAGCGACTGCACTCCCTTCATAAGATTCAGCAGTTAGCGCAGCATCCGGACATCGATCTCATCTGTGCACATGACCCATTCGAATTCGCTCGCTATCAGAATACAAGCTATGACCGCTAAAATCCTACCAATGATCCTCCTCAGTGTTAGCTTCAGCTTCACGGGTTGCATGACATCAAATCCATTACCGTTAAATGAACGTCCTCAGCATTGGGGGAAAGTCGTTCATCAACAGCATAATTTTTATCAAATCAGCCCAACAGTATTTCGCAGTGAACAACCTGATACAGATCTCGCCCCTGTTCTACGAGAACAGCACATCGATGTGATCATAAATTTACGTTCACGGCACCATGACCCAGAACGCTTAGAAAATGCTATTGATATGCAAAAGATTAATTTTGTACATATTCCGATACACACGTGGCAAATCGATCGTGAAGATTTACTGGCGGTGATGAAAACCATAAAAGAAGCTAAACAACAGCAGCAAAAAGTGTTAATCCATTGCTACCACGGCTCAGACCGTACAGGCGCGAGTGTGGCCATGTACCGTATTATTTTTCAGCATTGGTCCATTGAGGAAGCAAAACGTGAAATGAAACAAGGTGGCTATGGCTTCCACCCTATTTGGAAAAATATCGACCGATTATTCAGCCCTGAAAATGTAAAATGGATTCAGCAGCAACTACTGAATCCATCTTATTAAAGGTCATTCCTCAAATAAACTTAGCGTTTATCAAGAGGTACCCAATCAATCACCCACGCCGATTTCATATTCAAACTTGCATCTGAATTGATCTTTTTACGTGTTGCGTCCGCAGCATCACGGTCCTTCGAAGGACCGACCATAATACGAATGCCTTTAGATGTAGGACTCTTCGTCACTTTATAGCCTTTTGCACGTAATTTTGCAGCGACGGCATCTGCATTGGCTTCATTGGCAGCCAGTGCAACTTGCACCATCCATTGCTTATCGCCATTTTCCAACAGATCACGTGCTTTTTCAGCTTCAGCTTTTTTCTTAGCTTCTGCTTTACGCTTTTCTTCTGCCTTGTGTTTTTCTTCGGCTTTACGCTTTTCTTCAGCTTGTTGCTTCGCTTCGGCTGCTTTCTTATCTGCTGCTTTCTTATCTGCTGCTTTTTTCTCAGCTTCAGCATGTGCTTTACGTTCAGCTTCTTTTTGAGCATCCGCTTTACGTTTTGCTTCAGCTTTTTGTTTATCTGCTGCGATACGTGCCTGATCAGCCTTTTGCTGCGCCGACTGAGTCTCTAACTTTTTTTGAGCCGCCAACTTATCCTCAGCTAAACGCTTTTGCTTAGCTTTTTCATCTTCAACCAATTCGGGAGGAATATTATCCGAACTTTGTTGAGCTGAACGATGTGCGTTTAAAGCCGCATATTCTTCTGCTGCTTTACGTGCTGCATCCGCTTCCGCTTGTTGTTGCATCGCTAAAAATTCTGCTGCACGTGCTTCTTGCTCCGCAACCGATTTTTCACGGGTACGTCGTTGTTCTTCGAGCAAACGCTTTTCAGTTTCAACATCAACAGTCAATGATGACATTTTACCCGCACCCTGACCTTGTTGCTCAACTTGAGCCATTTCAGGGGTTTGGCTTTGATTTTGATGTATTTCTTCTTTGCCTTTAAGTAAAAGTGCGGCCAGCAGTACACCACCACCTAATAAAACAACACCACCCATCCAGCGTTGTTTGTTATTCATTGACATTCTTCCAGATACTCCCATACCGCTTCTAAGGTATGAAATGAACCACATACCAGAATCAGCTGATTATTCTTTGTTTCTTCCAGCGCGGACTTAAAAGCTAATTGCACATTGTCATAATGTTCTACGACTTGATGCTGCAGTGCGCTATCCAATTGTGTGATAGATGCCGCACGTGGCACATTTAATTGTGCAATTTTCCACATTCTTACCGTATCTTTCAATAAGTTAACGACAGAATTTATGTCTTTATCAGTCAGCATGGAGAAAACGCTGATCACTTCTGTGTATTGTTTATTGTACTGGAGAAAATTTCGCAATTGCTTTAACAAAAATTCAACACCATGCGGGTTATGTCCCGCATCGAAAATCACCGTTTTACCTGCAATTTCTCTAACTTCAAAACGGCCTTGTAACTTGGCATTGATAATTCCTTGAGCGATCGACTGCTGTGAAACCACCAAACCACTGGCCAATATTGCTGCTACAGCCGTAGAGATATTTTCGAGTGCCAAAGAACCCACGGGTAGTTTTAAGGTTGAACCTGATGAGGCAAACATCCAAGATTGTCCGTCATCACTGTACTGATAAAAATAATCACGATTGAGTACATGTAAAGCAGCTTGGCAATCTTCTGCTTTTTGACGAATGGCTTCAGGCAGTACTTGCTGTCCACCAAAAATTACGGGAATATTTGGACGAATAATTCCTGCTTTCTCAAAAGCAATTTTTTCAATGGTGTCGCCCAACCAATCGGTATGGTCTAAACCAATATTGGTAATCACTGCAACATCTGGATCGACGACATTGACCACATCAAGTCGACCGCCAAGGCCCACTTCGAGGACCCATACATCGCAATGTTGCTGTTTAAAAATAACAAAAGCGGCCAAAGTGGTCGCTTCAAAAAAAGATAAACTTAATTCACATTCACGACGCGCCTGATCAACGGCCACAAAAGCATCAATCAGGGTTTGGTCAGCCACTTCAACACCTTGAAGCTTTACACGTTCATTGAATCGATAGATATGCGGTGATTGGTATAAACCCACATTATAACCTTGCGCATTTAAAATGGCAGCCAAAGTGGTCGTGGTTGAACCTTTACCGTTTGTTCCCGCGACCGTCAGCACTTTCGCATCAGGCTGGGTTATACCGAGTCGTTCCGCAACAGGAATCACCCGTTCCAGACCTAAATCAATACCCGTAACATGAACATGGCTCCAATAATCGAGCCATGTGTTTAAAGAATCAGTTGCAAGTGGTGCTGTGTTCAAGGCAAGTTCATCAATTTCGCTACAATACGATAAACTGTATCACGTAATGCATGACGGTGAACAATTTGATCGACTACACCATGATCAAGCAAGTATTCTGCACGTTGGAACGGTTCTTCCAATTTTTCACGTACAGTTTGCTCAATTACACGCTTACCAGCAAAACCAATCATGGCTTTCGGCTCAGCCAAATGAACATCACCGAGCATTGCCAATGATGCAGTCACACCACCATAAACTGGATGTGTCAACACCACTAGATAAGGCAAGCCTGCATCTTTCATTTTTTGGATGGCAGCAGAAGTACGCGCCATTTGCATGAGTGACAACATACCTTCTTGCATACGCGCACCACCAGAAGCAGCGAAGCAAATAAGCGGTTGTTTTGCTTTAATCGCAAGTTCAGCAGCCTGAACAAAACGGTCACCGACAACAGTACCCATTGAACCGCCCATGAAATCAAATTCGAAAGCAGTCGCAATCATTGGAATGCCTTTCAGCGTTCCTTGCATCACCACTAAAGCTTCTGTTTCACCGGTTTTCTTCTGCGCTTCAGACATACGGTCTGGATACGCTTTGCTATCTACAAATTTAAGTGGATCTTTGGCTTTAAATTCTTGACCCAATTCTTTTTGTACTTGGTCAAAGAACCAGTTCAAACGATCACGTGCTTTCATTCGCAAGTGTTCATCACACTGTGGACAAACGTAGGCATTAAATGACATCGCAGTACGAGTCACAAGTGCATGACACTCAGGACATTCAATCGTCGGCTCAGTAAATGTCGCCTTTAATGCTTGCTGTTCATCAGGTACATGAATACCTGGTACCGCACGCTCTGTCCATGGCGTAGATGCGCTCAGAATTTTGCCTGTTTTTGCGTCTTGACTCATACTAACTCATCGAGCGCAGCTCGAAGCTCCTTCACTTTATTCACTGTTTCGATTACAGCTTGTTCTGGTGCTAAGTTTGCAAATTGTTTAACAAAAGCACTACCTACAATCACCGCATCTGCAGCAACACCCATGGCTTTCGCCGATGCTGCATCACTAATACCAAAGCCAACGCCGACAGGTACCTGAGTATACGATTTGATTTTTTGAATACGTGCCGCAGCTTCAGCAACATCTAACGTCGCTGCACCTGTCACACCTTTCAAAGAAACATAGTAGATAAATCCACTGGCTTGTTTCACCACATGCTGAATACGTTCATCAGTGGATGTTGGCGCAAGTAAGAAGATTTGATCCATGTCGTATTTTTTCAATACTGCATCTAGATCTTTTGCTTCTTCTGGTGGAAGGTCCACCAAGAGCACGCCATCTACACCGCATTCATGTGCATAGGCAACAAACTTTTCATAGCCGATTACTTCAACAGGGTTTAAATAGCCCATCAGTACCACGGGTGTTTCTGAATCGTTTTTACGGAACTCTTTCACCATGTTCAAGGCATCTAGAGTATTGGTTCCTGCAGCAAGCGCACGCTCAGCAGCAAGTGCAATAACAGGACCATCCGCCATTGGGTCTGAAAATGGAAGACCCAATTCGATCACATCTACACCTGCCTCAACCATTTGATGTAACAAAGGTACCGTTACTTGTGGATGAGGGTCACCAGCCATAACATAAGAAACCAAGGCCTTACGCTGTTGAGATTTAAGCGTTCCAAATCGAGTGGCTAAACGTGACATAGGGTTATACTTTCCTTGAATGAATCAAAACTATGATGTGGGTTTTGTCGAAATACAAGACATCGCATTGTAACGCTATTTTTTACCCATTGAACAGGGCATACAATCCTCAGTCGGCATTTCTCATGCAAACATAATTTTCCAGAACAACCCGAAAGCATCATTTACCGATATTTCAGTTTTTTTCACAATGATCAAAGATGCCTAATTTTAGGATCTGGCAAAATTATAAGGTTTTAGATTAACTTAATTTTATCATCAAAAAAATGTTAAAAATAACAGGCTTAGCATTTACATTTTAATTTTCCTTAAATTGCAAAACCTGCTTTATACTAGCCGCATACTTTTATTTTTTTATCTCCTATGTCCTCCGATTCACAAGTGAAAGTGCCTGCTCGGGCATTTGCACTGCTCCCGCTTATTGTTTTTCTGACCATTTTTTTGGGCAGTGGTATTTACCATTCCATCATTGGAACTGAGTTTGCGTTCTATCAAGTGAAAGCCCCAGTCGCTGCTCTTCCTGCAATTGTATTGGCAATTTTGCTCTATCGCGGCAAGATAAATGACGCGATTGATACATTTATGAAAGGTGCCAGCCACCCGAATTTGATCTTAATGTTCATGGTCTTTATGCTCGCTGGTGCTTTTGCCAGTGTCAGCAGTGCCATCGGTAGTGTCGATGCAACAGTGCAGTTGGGACTATCGATGATTGCGCCTGAGTTCGTGCTGCCCATGCTGTTTATTATTGCGGCCTTTATTGCCACAGCGATGGGAACCTCCATGGGCACTATTGCAGCCTGTGCACCAATTGCCTTTGGTTTTGCTCAAGTCACCGAAATTGAAGTGGTGTATGCCATTGGTGCTGTGGTCGGTGGTGCTATGTTTGGTGATAATCTGTCAATGATTTCAGATACCACCATTGCTGCAACGAACAGTCAAAAAGTTCAACTTCGCGATAAATTTAAGGTCAATGTCTGGATTGCTGTTCCTGCATCGATCGTCAGCATCTGTATCTATTTAATTATGAGTCAAGGCTCACAAGCGATTGAACACAAAGCTTATAATGCTTGGCTGATCTTGCCGTATTTAGCCGTATTTATTTTGGCCTTTTCACGTTTGCACGTGCTTGCTGTACTGACCATTGGTGTATTGTTATCTGGTTTGATTGGGTTGATCATTCAACCTGAATTTAACTTCTTAAGCTTAAATAATTCTATTTATGACGGCTTTACCGGCATGTTTGAAGTTGCCCTGCTTTCTATTTTCTTGGGTGGTATTTCTGCCCTTATGCAAAAAGAAGGCGGTTTAGAATGGCTGATTCAACGTATTTACAGCATGACACGCTGCTTTAAAGTTGGTGCTGAACGCGCAGGTGAAATTGGTATCAGTTTCTTGGTGATTTTCTCTAACCTATTTGTAGCAAACAACACTGTCGCAATTATTTTATCTGGTGACATGGCACGTGAAGTCGCCAAAGAATATGGTGTAGACCCTAAACGTGCTGCAGCGCTCTTGGATATTTTCTCTTGCGTAGTCCAAGGTCTCATTCCTTATGGTGCACAGCTGTTACTGGCTTGTTCGATCGCAAAACTTTCGCCTGTGGAACTGATTGGTAGTGTGTATTACTGTTGGGTCTTGGCAATCTTTGCCATTCTTGCCATTTTACTTCGGTATCCAAAATTAAAAGCTGCGGCATAAGTTTGGCTTTAAAGAAAAGCGGTCGTTTGACCGCTTTTTTTAATGTTGTTTGAAAGGCTTTTCTTAACGAGCAATCTGCAAGTTTTATTCTAATCTCAAGGCTTTTTTTCGCGCTAATAATGTCTCTCCGCTATATGCCTTAAAAGCACGTGCCAAAGCAGACTGATCTGAATATCCTAACTGCAACGCGATATCCGTCAAATGGGTTTGTTGTGAAAGTAGATATTCACAGCGTTTCATCCGTTCAAGCTCCAAAAGCCGTTTAAAGGAGGTGTCTTTCTCCTTTAACTGTCTTTGCAAGGTTCTGACTGACAGATGTAACTCCTCTGCTAACCACTCTATTTTAGGGGCTTGCTGTTTTCGTTTGAGATGATCAGCGATGCATTGTTGCATCTGTAGAATTGGATCTGCATGTTGCGGACGAGCGGCGATCGCCTCTTCGGCCTGACGTAATAACAATTGCATCAGTGACGGATCAGCAAGTTCTGACTTTAAATCCAAACTATCGGCATGAATCACAAATGAATATTTAAGGGTCGAAAATTCCATTTGGCAGCCATAAAACTTTTCATAGTGATAACGTGCCATCCGCGGCGCATGGGCAAAATGAATGCAGAGTAACTTTAAAGAATCTGGAAAAATTTGCTTGGCCAAATGTGCCATACAGGCCATGGTCAACTCATTCACCAAAGCATATTCATCATCATGCTGTGGCCAAGACAGAATAATTTGATGATCTTGATGGCTCATATTCATTGGCACAATTTGCGCCCCATCAATCACCAAACGACTAAATCGCATCACATATTGCAAAGCATCTGCAACGCTATTACTCAGTGTCGCCATATAGCCTAACACCCCAAAATGCTCCGCACGAATATACTTGGCCATTTCAAAAACCAATTGCGGACAATCCAGATGCTGCTGAGTCAGTTGCATGATGCTGTTAAAAAAAGAATTCGGCGATTGAGAGTCGATCGGCAAAGACAGCACATGCTGAATTTGCGCAGCATACGGCGCAATCCATTCGAGCTGTGTATAGTTTAATTCACGCTCAATTAAGACCATATTCCACAGTTGGAAGTAACCATTTGGGATCTGAATTTCAGCCATCTCGCCCCTCTTTCTGACCTGCCAATTCTGACATTTTATATTTTCATCATGGCGTAAAATGTATAAAAATTGGCAATATCTGTCAAAACAAAGTGCAATTTCTCCGACATACTGTAATCAATACGACTCGCACAGAAAAAATATCATGAATGCTATCGTCAAATATCAAGTCGAACCCATTGTTCGCACAAAACTAAATTTTAAGTTGGAAGAAATCCCGCGCTATTGGTTTGGCGGAGACCCCTTTTTAACTCGTATGTTTGATGCCTTGAGCCTGACCTTTCCTGATGGCGAGCGCTATTTTATTGAATCTGTACGTCTGTTCCGCAGTCAAATTCAAGATCCTGATTTACAGCAACGTGTCGCTGACTTTATTCGTCAAGAAGCGCAGCACGGTATGGCGCATGACAAAATGAATATGTTGATGAAACAACAAGGCATGCCTGTCGATGCGTTCATTAAACGTCTAAATAAAATTTTTAAATTTGAACTGAGCAAGCGCTCACCTGAATACAACATTGCCATGACGGCTTCTGCCGAGCACTTGACTGCGCTGATGGCTGAAACCTTTTGTAGCCAAAAGTCCGTACTAGAATCTGCGCATCCTTATGTCCGTGCATTATTTATTTGGCATGCGATAGAAGAAATGGAACATCGCGATGTGGCTTTTGATGTGATGAAAGATGTGGCTAAGGTCGATGAAAATTTAAAGAAATTCACTCTGGTCTGGACCAGTGGATTGATGCTCGGCTTTACCTTATACCGTGCCAATGTGATGCTGAAACATGACGGCTTCAGTTTCACGGAACGTTTAAAATTAAATATGAAAGGCTTACCGTGGTTCTTTGGTAAAAATGGCACCCTCACCCGAATGAGCAAGTCATATCGAGATTGGTTTAAAAAAGACTTCCATCCGAGTCAGCATCCCATTGTGCAAAACTATGATCTCTGGTTAAAAACTTATGAAGAAACCAATGATCCAATTCAAGCTGCGGAAGTGTTTTGGCAAGCTGCAAAATAAAAACTGAATAAAAAAAGCCGCATCGATTGCGGCTTTTTTATTGGCTTAGACTCACCATTTGGCATAGTGCTGCTCAAGTAAACCATATTCATTTAAGAATACTATTTCTTCGCCATCACGTTGAATTGTACCGCTAATTTTTGCCTGCCATTGACTGAACTGACTACCGACCAATCTTAAGTTCAAGTTTTCATAGCGCCGCCAACCTGTGGTGACGATCAAATTTAAGCTGTTGTCTAAAGAACTAATATTCCATTGATTATCGCCTTGTTGCTGAAACAGCACATCAGACATGGCATACAGATGTCCATTGACCCACAGGCAATTTTCATTGCCAAAGCTTTCATTTACACCAGAGGCAAGATTGATCCCAACGCGTCGATTTTGACTATCCCAAAAGTTACACGACAGCCAGAACCATGCGGTTTCAGGACGAAGAAAACCACAGGTATCATCTAAAGACACCAATGTCCGGTCATGAAATTGAATGGTCTTGCCTTGCTTATTGATAAAGAAACCTTCACAGCCTAACGTCGTCAATTTTTGAGTATAGGTCCAACCATTAATCCCTGTGGGGCTACACATGCTCAGCGGATCAGTCCCCGCACAAAACACTCGAGCGCTCAGTTTGAGTTCGCCATGTTTTGACATTTGAATGTATCGCACACCATTGGCATGCTGAATATCCAGTTGAATCCCTGACTTGATAAAATGACTTTGATTAAATAAAGGTTGTTCATCTAAAACGGTATTACGTGACAGGAAATTAATCGAATTCCATTCCAATACTTCATTCGAAATATGATCATACACATAGACAAAACCGTGCCCCGCCCACGCGATATCGGCGATCGCTAGACCAATCGTATAATGTTCATGCTGAATACAACAAAATTTAAATTTTTTATATTTTAAACGCTTACGCCAACCTTGAAGTCGTTTTCCATACGGTGTCTTATATTCATACTTACTTAAATCGATGCGATTGGGAAGTTCACTAAAACGCCCATAATGCGGCTGTCCATTCGGCCGTATTAAATCCATATACGCCATTCCATTGAGGTTTAAGGTCTAAATCCTGAATGTTATTATGCCTATTATTTAACGCCTGAAAAGACAATCCATCTGATTTCAGGCGAATATCACAAAAAAATATAAAAGCTGACATTTGAGCTCTTAATCATCACAAATGTTCATTTATTAAGATGTAATCATTTTTCCATGAATTTTGCTGGCTATGCGGGGTTTCAACCAATTCGATATAGCGCCCATAGACATGATCAATCGCAATACAATCATCAACATCTAGGGTTCGGTCGGTATGTTGTTTTTGCCAATGTGACTCAAAAAAAGCCTTGCCCCGTTGTTTTGCAACGCTGGCATTTTGTCCCGTCACCAAAACATAACGATGTAATTCACCAAATTCGCGAGCATCATATCCCCCGAGATTAATCAGCCATAATTTTTCATCTTCAGCTCGGGGCGCGGCATCACAAAATTGGATGCGATAATGCCGATTTTCAGTGCTGACTGTATGTACTTGTGCCCAAGCATCAATATGTAAGCCTTTTTGCTCACCAAACCATGCCGTTCTCAATTGAGGATAAACCTCTTCTAATGTGTTACCCACTGCAAGAATGACATCATGTACTTCGATATTTGCTCTTGGATGGCGTCCGCCGAGCATCACCATAAACAAATTGGACACAATCTTCCCCCTATTTTGACTTCAACTGCCCACATAGGGCTGAAGCAATTTCAATAAAATCACGCCGCCTAACGATAGTACTGCATTGTTGACGAAATGAATGAGTAAGACATGCCAAATGTTACGCGTCCACAAATAGATGAGGTTGAGAAATAGACCTGCAACCATAAAACTGATGGTCGCAATCAAATCGCCATCGAAATTATGATAATGAATCAAGCCAAATAAAATTGAGTTCAGTAATACCAATATCACTCGCCACAGCCAAGGCTGTATAAATAGCTTTTGCAGCAAGGTATAGCGGAAAATAATATCTTCGAGCAATGCGGTAAATAATGGCCCAAGGCTGATGATCAGCAAGCTAAAAAACGCAATCGTATTAGGATCAATGGTCGATTCTTTTTCAATGCTCTCACCGACGGGCAACAGACTGCGTGTAAAAGAAATCACCACTTGTAAAGCGACTGCACCGACAACCACCAACAGGCTTGAGCGCCAAAAGGCTTGTTTATACTTTTGCCAGTGCGTATACAGCATCGTTTTATAGAGCCAGCACACGGCAATAAATAAAATGCCGCGAAAGATCGAATCACCCAAAGCAACCTGAGCTGAAACACCAAAAAATTGGTCTAAGACATAACTGTTGAGCAAGATCAGCGGAAGAATACACAGCGCAAAAGTATCACGCCATTGCCAAGAAATATGGGTTGGAAAGGATTCTGCACGAACCAATTGGGTAAACGTCATTGTTATAAAGTCTTTCTAAAGCAATAAAATTTACACAGTATTGTGATTTATTTCACACTTTTATTCTGCATCAGTTTTGTAGTGATTTGCCTTAATAAAATTTTCAGCCAAAAAAAAATCGCGCGGAATTGCTTCTGCGCGATTTTTTAATCCTCACCTTTAACAAAGCAGGGCTTTTCCCCTCTTTATTAAAGAGGGGTTGGGGGAGATTTTACATCTCAACCATTTCCACGCCATCAATGCGGGCAACGGTCATTAAGTCTTTATCACCACGGCCTGATACAGTCGCAATAATGATTTGGTCTTTGTCCATGGTCGGCGCAAGTTTCGTCACATAAGCCATCGCATGTGAGCTTTCCAATGCAGGGATAATGCCTTCAATTTGGGTCAAATCACGGAACCCTTGTAACGCTTCAGTATCATTGATTGGCACATAGTTCACACGGTGCATATCTTTGAGGAAACTATGCTCAGGGCCTACACCTGGGTAGTCCAGGCCTGCAGAAATTGAATGTGTTTCAATGATTTGACCTTGATCATCTGACATCAAGTACGTACGGTTACCGTGAAGTACACCGACATGACCTGCGTTTAATGGTGCAGAATGCTTGCCCGTTTCAATGCCGTAGCCTGCAGCTTCAACACCGTACATTTTCACATCTTCATCATTTAAGAATGGATAGAACAAGCCCATCGCATTTGAACCGCCACCCACACATGCAACAAGAGCATCTGGCAGACGGCCTGCTTGTTCTTGAATCTGTTTACGCGCTTCACGGCCAATGATCGATTGGAAATCACGTACCAATTGCGGATATGGATGTGGACCTGCAACGGTACCAATCACATAATAAGTTGAATCAACATTGGTTACCCAGTCACGCATCGCTTCGTTCATCGCATCTTTCAATGTTTTTGAACCGCTTTCCACAGGTACAACCGTTGCGCCAAGCAAACGCATACGGTACACGTTCATGGCTTGACGTTTTACGTCTTCCGCACCCATAAACACCACACACTCAAGGCCTAAACGCGCAGCAATCGTTGCCGTTGCTACGCCGTGCTGACCTGCGCCTGTTTCCGCAATAATACGTTTTTTACCTGAAAGCTTAGCCAGTAAAGCCTGACCAATGGTGTTATTCACTTTATGTGAACCTGTATGGTTCAGGTCTTCACGTTTTAAATAAATTTGCGCACCACCCAACTCTTTCGACCATCGCTCAGCATAATACAAAGGACTAGGACGACCGACGTAATACGCCAAGTCACGGTCGAATTCTGCCAAAAACTGAGCATCATCTTTCATGCGGAAATAGAGTTTTTCTAAGTCCTTAAGTGCTGCCATTAGAGTTTCTGACACAAAACGCCCGCCATGAATACCGAAATGCCCTTGTGCGTCAGGGAATTGGGTATAGTCGATTTTATTTTGCTGATCCACGATGGACTCCTTGCATAAAGCGCTCTATGAGTTGTTGGTCTTTAATACCTTTTGCCGATTCTACACCACCACTCACATCTACGGCGTAAGCACCAGTGATTTGAATCGCATCTTCAATATTGGTCGGAGTTAAACCGCCTGCCAAAATTAAAGGAATATCGAGTTTTGGGAACTGTGCCCAGTCAAAGCTATGCCCTGTACCGCCTTTCAGTTCTGGATGCCATGCATCCAATAGTACGGCGCTTGCCCCAGCCTGTTGAAAGGCTTGGATTTCGGCAATCACATCCAGTTCAGGTTTCATCTGAATGGCTTTATACCAGCGGCGCCCAACGGACTGCGCAATCGTTTGGCACTGTTCAGGGCTTTCATCACCATGAAACTGCAGGATGTCTACAGGCGAATTTTTTAAAATATCCTGTATGTCTGCAGCCGATGCATTCACGAATAAACCGACGGTCTGCACATACGGCGGCACATGCTGAATCAGTTCAGCAGCCTGCACTGCCGTTACACTGCGCGGACTTGGCGCAAAGAATACAAATCCGATCGCATCTACGCCAGCTTGGACGACAGATTGAATATCTTGAATACGTGTAATTCCGCAGATTTTGGCACGGGTTCGCATGTTGTTTTGGCTCTAACTCCGCCCTATTCATAGCCCATCTATGAATATGAAGGCGAATCATTGTAATGCAATTTTCATGCATTGCGTGGATTTTCAGCATGATTACTGCGCAAAAATAAAAAGCCCTGAATGATCAGAGCTTTTTGAATAATTGATTCAATTATTTCATTGCATAACGTAAGGTTAGCCAAGCAGTACGGCCGTCTTGACGGTAGTAATAGTCATCAAATGAGTCATACACGGTGTAATATTCTTTATCAAACATATTGGCAAGTTTGGCTTGTACAGAAAATTCAGGGGTCGCTTGATAGGTTAAACGTACATCTGCTGTCGCAAAACTGCCAAAGCTTGTTGTATTAGCGGCATCCTTATAACGCTGGTCTTCTGCGTGTACAGAGCCACCTAGCGTCCATTTATCCATCGTATAATCTGCAGATACATTCAATAATTGACCTGCACGACCCGCAATTTGATTGCCTTTGGTCGCCCCCGAATTATATTCAGGCTCTTGATACGTATAGTTTAAGTTCCACGTGAAGTTGTCCAGTGACTGTCCGAACTCAGCTTCCACACCCTTAATTTTTGCTTTCGCAATATTGGTTCCGCCTGAAATCATATTATCAATTTCATTATGGAAGGCAGAAACAGACCAGTTCAGCCATTGCGACCCTTTGAATCCAATTTCAATATTTTCAGACTCTTCAGGGACTAAGTTTGGATTTGACCAGCCCGGATAATATAAGTCATTAAATGTTGGTGAGCGGAAAGCGGTACCGTATGAAACATAAGTGCTGTAGTTGTCATTAAATGAATAACCAACAGCGGCATTGCCTGTGGTGTGATCACCAAACTGTTCGTTATCATCTAAGCGAATAGCAGCTTGCAGGTTCACTCGACCAAAATCACCAAGATATTGCGCATAGTAACCGACATTATCACGCTCTTTTTCATCGTAATTGGTGGTGCTGTCGACTTGATCATTTAAGTAATCCACACCCACCAATAGTGTGTTATTGGCATTGAAAGATAATGTGTTTAACCAGCTAATGCTATCTTTTGTGGTATCAAATACACCAGTTGATTTATCTGCACTAAAGGTTTCGTATTTATCTTCTGAACGGCCAAATTTAAGCTGCGTTTTCCAAAGATCTACAGGAGAATAGCTAAAGCCTACGCCATACACATTTTGCTCAACCTTGTTATAAGGACTTACGTTATATGAACTATCGTAATTTGTTTCGCCATTTACATAGAGAACATTAAAATCAGCTGCAAATTGATCATTAAACTGATGACCCGCTTTAATTGACGCAGAATAGTTTTCATAACCATCTTTATCTGTTTCAGTCGGCAAAGTTGTTACATCTAAACCTTGTGTTTTCAAGCCTGCCAAACTCAGCGTCGCCCAAGAATTATCCTGACGAATATTCACACCGACATTCGCATCGTAAGTTTCATGTGAACCATACTTGAGCGAAGCAAATGGTTTTACGCCATTTTGCGTCCCTTTACGGGTAAAGATTTGAATCACACCGCCTACAGCTTCAGAACCATATAAACTTGAGCGCGGACCTTTGACCACTTCTACACGTTCAATTTGATCAACTGGCAAATGCTCAAATGAAGTTTGGCCTGAAGTTGCCGAACCCAGTTTTTGACCATCCACCAATACCAATACCGCAGTAGAACCTGTACCACGAATTGAAATACTGGTTGGCTGACCTAAACCACCAGAGTTGGTATAGGTTACACCTGGTACGGTACGTAGCAATTCTTGTAAAGACGTAAATTGCTTACGTTCAATTTCTTCACGGTTAATGACTGTGACTGCTGCCAAAGTTTTTTGTGCGTCTTGCTCAACAATATTGGCAACCGTGTTGGTAATCACTGGAAGTTGATGAACTTGGTCTGCTGCCATCGCAGCAGAAAGTGGAGATAAAACAAAAAGCGACCCGATAAGAGTCTTAGAGAAAGAATGCATGCTGTATTCCCCGATCGCACCGCCCGTGCGAAATAAAAGTGGTTAACGCGTGGCGGTTTTTGGGTAAGCGATGGCTTGCCATTTTTCAGACAAAAGCATGCAATCCCGCTATAACGCCCGCCGCATTATGTATAGGTCTGCATCAGGCCGGTCTCCGGACTTAAGGATTTATCGAAATAAAGCCTATTCACCGTTGCGGGGGCAGTGTCAGATAACAACAGCTCTATACTGCTGGACTGACTTCCCAGTTTCACTTCTCAATTAAGAAAGCACCTGAAGCGCAGGCAGATTAATTTCTGCTCCACAGCAAGTCAAGCTGTATATGTACCTATCTTCAAATACCCCATAGTTTCGATTGTTCGATAAATCGGAGTTCTCTATACTTAAGCCATTCACAACAGTTGGCATGGGAAGTTTCCACAACACTGCCCCCGCAACGGTGTGCAAGCAATGCTTTGCCAGTCCGATACCTGCTCACTGTGTTCTATCACTCAATCATTTACGTGGGGTAAATGCATGGAGCATTGTATGCCTTTTCCTTTTCAGCCGACTGCGCTTGCAGCTGGCATATCTGCCCTTTGTATTTTTAGCTCCCAAATATCTGTTGCAGCAGATTCCATTGCACAACCTAAATTGGACACCATTGTCGTCACGGCAACACGCTCACAAGAAAAATTAGAAAATGTGCCTGCGCGTATTTCCATTATTGAACCTGCAACCGTAGCGCAATCTCCTATTTCCCAAATGAGCGATTTACTACGTGACGATGCTTCTATCAATATGGTGCAAAACGGTGGTTTAGGACAAGTGGCTTCCATTTTTGTGCGAGGCACAGAATCCGACCACACCTTAGTACTACGCGATGGCGTACGCTTGAACTCGGCTACATCAGGCATGGCGCCATTACAATTTTTAGATACTACCGATATCCAGCAAATCGAAGTTTTAAAAGGCCCAGCTTCTGTATTGTATGGCTCAGATGCGATTGGTGGTGTGGTACAAATTATTTCCAAGACACCCACAGAAAATACAGCCTTTGCCAGTACAGAAGTAGGTGAACACAAAACCTATAAAAGTATTATTGGCGCAGATGCCGCAAAACATGGTTATTACGCACAGATTCGAGGGCAACGCTTAGAATCCGATGCCACCAAAGTTTTTGATTTAGATGAACTGAGCACAGCAAGCTATGACCAAAAAGGCTGGAGTGCAAAAGTCGGATCAAAACAAGAAAATCATGCATATTCATTGGACTATAGTCATAACGATGGTCGCAGCTTTTATGTCAGTTGTAGCAATGAAGATAAGGACTATAACTGCCTAAACTACAGCAATGTCGCGCAAGACTTTAGCAATGAAATGATCAACCTCCGTGGTGAAGTGCATCTTTTACCTGCTTTAGAACTGCACGCTCGCCTTTCTCAATTTAAAGATGAGCTTGATCAGGTTACAACCGCCGACTTCACCCACAATAAAACCCAAGAAGCTGAAATCTATTCCAAATTTGATCTGACGCCAAAACAAACGATTTTAAGTGGGATCACACACCGTAAAATCAGCGGTGACATCGTGTCATATGGCACGGCCTATCAAGATGATAACCGCAGCACGGGTTATTACTTACAGCATCAATATTATCAAGATGGTCTTAATACACAGCTCGGCATCCGTTTAGAAGACGATGCAAAATATGGCAGCCATACCATTGGTCAAGCTGCAATTCGTCTGCAAGCACTGCCTCTTACCAGTGTATATGCCAATATTGGTACTGCGTTTAAATCGCCAACCTTAGATGAACGCTATAACAGCTGGTCAGGCAATCCAAACTTAAAGCCTGAAGAAAGTATTTCTTATGAGATTGGCGTCGACCAAAAGCTGAATCATGGGCTAAGTACCGGTCTATCCGTGTACCATACCAAAATCGACCATCTGATTGTGAACGGTCCTCATTACACTTTAGAAAATCTAAATACAGCGGTTTATCAAGGCGTGGAAACCTATCTGCAATGGCAAAATGGGGGATGGTCAAGCAAACTTAGCTATCATTATGTGAAAGCACAAGATGATGAGAAAAAACAAGATTTACAGCGTCGCCCACGTCAGAATTTAAGCTTGACTACAGGTTGGAGCAATGACATTTATGGCATGAATGCAACCTTGAATGCCAAGTCAGATACCGTAGATTATCAGGCACGCAATCCCGGTTATGCCACTATTGATATGAGTGCATTTTGGAATATCAATCCCAACCTCAAAGTCTTTACCAATTTACAAAATATCGGTGATGTCGAATACAAAACCTCATCGTATGGTTCAGGTTTGTATTATATGAATGGCGGGCGTTTAACCTCTATAGGTGTCACTGTTAAATATTAATGCGCATCTCTTTATTCAACTTTTAATCAAAAAATGGACAATTAAAATGGGCCACCGTTTAAGTAAAATTTACACCCGCACTGGCGATTCAGGCACGACAGGTTTAGGTGACGGATCACGTGTTGCTAAGGATGATTTACGCATAGAAGCCTTAGGCGATGTCGATGAACTCAATTCAAGTATCGGCATTCTACGTTCGCACATTGCGCTTAGCAGCATTGAAGACAAAGCGACTTGGGACAAATCACTTAGCCTGATTCAACATTGGTTATTCGACCTTGGCGGTGAAGTCTGCATTCCAAACTTCAACTTGGTACAGCCTGTGTCGATTGAGTTTTTGGAAAATGACATTGACCGCATGAATGAAGCGCTGCCAATGCTCAAAGACTTTATCCTGCCTTCAGGCACTTTAGTATGTAGCTTTACCCACCAAGCCCGTGCAGTTTGCCGACGTGCAGAACGCCGTTTAATGGCAGTACATAATCGGGACCAAAACATTCAAGCGCCGTCATTGCAACTACTTAACCGTCTGTCTGACTGGTTATTTGTCGCATCAAGAACTTTACAGCGCGCCGAAGGCGGTTCTGAAGTACTTTGGCAAAAGAATATTAACGACACGATTGATCAATAAGTTTTGGTTCAAATCCTTTGACCAATTAAAAGTCTATTTTACATTGAAATAAATCGAAACATTTCGTCCGATCATTCTTGTAATTCAGAATGATCGGCTCAAAATAATAGTGTCATCTCCCTGTCATGCTTACAGGACACTATGCTTTTATCTTTCAACTTTGCAGGCCCTATATGCGCATAATCGGACACCGTGGTGCTCGTGGCGAAGCACCTGAAAACACCCTTGGCGGTTTTCAATATATTCAAGATTTAGGGATTCGTGCTGTCGAATTTGACGTTCGGCAACTGAAAGATCGTGCCCTAGTGATTATGCATGATGACCAATTTATGCGAACGGCAGGTCAAGATAAACATCTATATGAATGTAGTTCACAAGAGTTAGAACCCTATAACCATGCCGTTACTTGGTCAGAATGGAATAAAGTTGAGCCGACGCCACTGCTCGAACAAACGCTCAAAATTATTCATAACTTCGATCATATTGAAGTCGAAGTGAAAGCAGTGAAGACACAGACTGAAGCTGAAGCACTGACTGAAACCTTGGAACAACAGCTCCAAGGGTTCGAACATTCCGCGGTGATCACCAGTTTTGACCCTAAAATTCATCTTGCTTTGCAACAAAAAAAATCCGGCTTCAAACGCGGGCTTTTGGTTGAAACGGACGTAAAATTTAAAGCGATTGAACAAGCACTTGAATTAGGTTGTATCCAAATCGGTTGGATGAACCAACTTGCCAATTCAGACATTATTCAGGCCACACAGCAGGCAAAATTAAATGTGAGTGTATGGACCGTCAACGACGTTGATCGTGCTAAACAGCTTAAAGATTGGGGCATCAACGGTTTAATTACCGACTATCCTAAATTAATGATGCAGCATTTTTAATGCTGCTTTATTCACCTAGATTTGTGTAATTCACTTCTCGATCAACACGTCGCTATTTCAATCGGTCTATTTTCTTTCCAAAACCAATACAGTTTTTCCCAGACTGTTTTGCATCGTCATCTGTTTCCCTTTTATTTGGAATTGAGTTGCGGCTTGCAAGGCATCTGAAAGTTCAGCCTCTTGAGCCAAAGCCGAATCACAGCTGAAATAACCTGCTCGGGCATTTAGATCAATGCTGTGTTTTAAGGTATCGATCACATAAGTGCCACTGATAATGTTACATCCCGTATTTCCCTGAATTTGTCGAAATTGCGAATTGAACTGAAGATAAGGTTGATGATGAAAGAACTTAGCTTTTTGTCCAGCGATTTTCACAATCGTCCATGGAATGTCTTGTATCCCATCGTTCACGCGAATAACTTTTAATGGCTGCTCAATACTGTTGCCCAGTGATTTTCCGTGTGACTTTGTAGTCACTGTCTGTGTAGGAGAATTTTGACAAGCCATCAGTCCAAGACAACTGATCAGAAAGCTGCCCCAGATGCAGTATTTGATAAGTAATTTCAGATTATTTTGACAAATTTGCTGTTTTTTTGGCATCTTCTTACTCCACAAAAAGTCAAATAACTTCAGTCGTATTATGTTACTGTCTAGAACAATACAACTGTACAATAACAGTGGTGAAAACGGGTTTTCCCGTGCTACTATTCTGTACGTTTAAAATCCCTTAAAAGTTTAATGGGATTCGTCCTATCTATACCTCCCAAGGTTTCAGGAGTGCTGTTGGAGATGAATGCTCCCCTACCCAAAGCCCCAATGAACTGGATTGCCATTTTTGCATTGGTGTTTTTACCTATTGTCGCAGTTATTGCAATTCCGTTATATGCCATTAATCATGATTTTAGTGCCGCTGCTTGGATCAGTATGTTTGTTTTACTGGGTGTCAGTAGTTTAGGTATTACCGCAGGTTATCACCGCTTATGGGCACACCGTGCTTATGAAGCAACCTTGCCTTTAAAAATCATTTTAATGCTCATGGGTACTTTTGCAGTTCAAAATAGTATTTTATTTTGGGCTTCAGGCCACCGTACACATCACCGTCATGTTGATGATGTGGATCAAGATCCATACTCAATCAACCGTGGTTTTTGGTATGCACACATTGGTTGGATGCTTCGTGATTATCCTGCAGCAGCACCAAACTATAAAAATGCACCTGACTTATTAAAAGATAAAGTCGTGATGTTCCAAGACAAATATTACATCCCTCTAGTGATTGCCGTTCACGCAGCTATTTTGTTGCCAATTGGTTGGGCTGTAGGTGATATGTGGGGCGTTCTATTATTGGGCGGTTTAATGCGTTTAATCTTAAGCCATCATGTGACGTTCTTTATTAACTCACTTTGCCATATGTGGGGAAAACGTCCGTATACTGATGAAAATACAGCACGCGACAACTTTGTTCTAGCTATTGCTACTTGGGGTGAGGGTTATCATAACTATCACCACATTTTTCAATACGACTACCGTAATGGTGTGAAATGGTGGCAATATGACCCCACTAAATGGCTAATTTGGTCATGTTCTAAATTAGGTTTGGCAAAGAACTTACGCCGTATTCCAAGCTTTAATATTAAAAAAGCTGAGTTGGCAATGAAGTTTAAATATGCTGAACAAGACCTTGCGATTTATGGTCTGAATATGACCGATGACATTGCAACAGCAAAACAACGTATTTCTCAAGAATATGATGCGTTTTCGCAAACTTTGAATGACTGGGCAAAATTAAAAGAACAGGAAATTCAAGCGAAGAAAACAGCAGTTGCTGAAAAAATTCATCAAATGGATGACAAACTCAAACTTGAATTCCAGCAAGTTGAACAACGCCTATCTCAGCACCGTGAAACACTGAATCAATTAATGCGTAATTTGAAAAAGAAAACCGCTTAACTGTTTTAAAGCTCCTCAAATGATAAAGCCTCCCTTGTGGAGGCTTTATTGATTTTAAGCTACAGTTTTTCTATCTGGTCTTTGCTATAGTTTAAACATAATTTGAATTTTTAAAGATCATTATGCTGTTCAATGCCCGCTATAACACCCTGCCACCTCGCCTGTACCATCATCAGCAGCCTGTACCTTTAAAAGGCGCAAAAGCTGGGCATTTTAATGCGGCTCTTGCAGATGAGCTGCAATGGTCGGCAGAAGATCAAGCTGCGTGGGTAGACATCTGCAGCGGTCAAAAAACCTTTGCTGAATTTGAACCTTTGGCCATGGTCTATGCAGGTCACCAGTTTGGACAATGGGCAGGCCAATTAGGCGATGGACGCGGCTTATTGATTGCGCAAATCATCGATAAACATGGGCAAACCATTGACCTCCATCTCAAAGGTGCCGGCTCGACCCCTTACTCACGCATGGGCGATGGTCGTGCAGTGCTGCGCTCGACCATTCGTGAATATTTGGCAGGACATGCGCTGAACAGCTTAGGCGTTGCATCAAGCAATGCGGTGGGTTTTACCAGTTCTGAGCAAGGCGTACAGCGTGAAAAACTCGAACTCGGTGCAATGATGCTGCGTACATCTGACTGTCATATCCGTTTGGGGCACTTTGAATGGATCAATCAGTATCAGGGTGATTTACTGCCTGAATTCACGCAGAAATGTATTGAGTGGCACTACCCTGAATGCTTGGATGCCGAACAACCTATTTTAGCTTTTGCGACCCAAGTCATTCAGCGTACCGCAGTGATGATTGCCAAATGGCAGCTGATTGGCTTTGCACATGGCGTGATGAATACTGACAATCTGAATATTACTGGTTCAACGCTCGATTTTGGACCTTATGGATTTATGGAGCGCTTCCGCCCAAACTGGATCAACAACCATTCGGATTACCAAGGCCGCTATACCTATCAGCAGCAGCCGAGCATTGGGCATTGGAATTTATGGCAATGGCTGAATAATCTCGTTCCGCTCTGCCCTGCAGATTATGACAAAGAACAGTGGAAAGAAGATTTAGCTAAGTGCTTAGAGCATTTTGAACTGACCTTCTTAGAACATTATAAATTGGGCTTAGCTCAGAAAATGGGTTTGCCAAGTTTTCATAAAGACAGCTTCGACTGCGCTATGGCCTTTTTACGCATTCTGCAAAGTGAGCAACTGGATTACACGCAAAGCTTTATCCGTCTTCAAAATCATGAATACGAAGCCATTAAAGATGACTGTTTAGACCGCCGCGCCTTTGAAGGTTTCTTGGCACAATATGAAAGTATCCGTGAGCATCAGGACACCGATGCTTTAGATGCGGAAATGGCACAGGCCAATCCGCAATATATCTTGCGTAACCATATGGCGCAAAAGGCGATTGAGCTTGCTGAACGTAATGATTTTTCAGAAGTTGAGCGTTTGTTTACATTATTGAGCCAACCATTTACTAAACAACTTGACCTAGAAAAAACTGAAGATTTAGGACCTTTACCAAGTGATGTGCCTGAAGTGATGGTCAGCTGCTCGTCTTAAAAAATTATCCACAAATCCACATTTCACTCGAATCAAAATTGTGGATAATTTAAACATTATCCACAATACCGAAATGGATGGACTGTAATGCCGTCCATCCTCTAAAAAATAATGACAAGAAAACGTATCGCTATTTTTAGTTTCGCTACCCTCTTCTGTATTGTGGCGGCCTACCTTGCCTATCAAAAATTTGAAAAATATCTACCTACACCTACCAATGTACTAGCCTTTCCACCTGAATTAAGCGATGCACAAATTCAAAAAATTCGCACAGAAACGCCGATCGACAGTATTCAAGTACATAAAGCTGAGCGTTATTTAGATTTAAAACATCAGGATCAGGTCATTCGGCGTTACCCGATGCGTCTGGGTTTTCAACCGCTTGGACATAAAGTTCAAGAAGGTGATGGCAAAACGCCTGAAGGAACTTATCATATAGATTGGCGCAATCCGCAAAGCGCATTTTATAAATCTTTGCATATCTCTTACCCCAATGCGGCCGATAAACAGAAGGCTAAAAATCTAGGGGTTTCTGCAGGTGGTGACATTATGATTCATGGTTCGGCGACCAGTTTACAAATGAAAGCTGCACCACAACTGATGACGTATTTCCCGCAAAAAGATTGGACATGGGGCTGTATTGCAGTGCGCAATATTGATATGGATGAAATTTGGCAATTGGTAAATAATGATACCGTTATTCATATTCATCCTTAGGCTTTAACGTTCAAGCTTATTTTTAGGTTATCCCCTATGATTGCATTACACGCTGTAGCTGCTAAGACGGCCTTAGCCCTGCCTGAAACCACGTGCAGCCAGCCATTTGGTGAAGGCTGTGATGTGTTTAAAGTCATGGATAAGGTCTTTATGCTGAGTTTTCATTTGGAAGGCAAAGCGGCCGTTAATTTAAAGGTGCTGCCGGACAATGGCGTGATGCTCAGAGATATTTATCCCTTTATTCGTGCGGGCTGGCATATGAATAAGCAGCATTGGATTTCTGTATTTGCAGATGAAGAATTGGAAGAAGAACTGCTGCAAGATTTGGTGCTAAATTCTTATGAATTGGTGGTGTCGAAGTTAAAGAAAGGACAACGGCAGAGGATTGAATTGCTGAGAAGTGTTTAGATAACACTTCCCTTACGATCAGATTATTTTTTTAATTTCGTGTAATCGCCATTATGTTCAACAACTGGTTTCATAAATTAAAGATTTAGAAATCGAATCTTTGTTTCAGCTTTTCTAATTTCATTACTAGTAAAAGAAATAGTTGTTCCTAATGAATAAGCATAAATTCCTTGGATAGAATCATTAGATGATTCATATGAAATATAAAATCCATTATCAACCCTACCTATCCATTCAAAATTATTTTTATATTTTTCAAAAAGATAATTAATTAATTCCTTTTTTATTTCTATATTATCTGTATCAATCTCATAAGCAATACAATGAAGTTTGCCTTGCCATTCTTGAAGAAAAATAAATCCTACTGGAGTGTTTAATTTATACCATTTTGATTCTTTAATGAAATTTACTCCTGAATTCCTTACTTCTAAGCTAAATTTGCTTTGAATATCTGAAAAATTAGAACCAATTTCAAATATAAATGGCTCTAAAACTTTATTTGCGTTCAATGTATTGGTCTCTGCATATGATAAATTATTGATAGAAGTTGAAACGAAAGCGACAACTAGCATTAAAACTTTGAACATAAGTAATTTTTAAAATTAAGATTTCCTAAAATTAACATATTGCAATCTATACGAGATTCCGAATTTGATATTACACAGTTAATTTTTTAAATTATTAAAAATTAAAGCCTAGACTACTTTATTTCGTATAACAGTCATTTGAAAAATAAGAATTTCAATCATTAGACTAAAAGTTAAATTAGAAAAATGACCCTCTACTCACCTAAGTCTTTAATCAATGTGTAGTAAGAGTCCGATAAATCACAGTTTATTTTTTGCATTAATGCAGAAAAATAATCATCCGAATCATCAGCTTCAAAATAAACAGTTTTATATTTCTTAAGTAATGTTCTCAATTCATTTTGGAAGAAAAACAGATAGTCTTCCATATGATCTTCATCAATCCCTCCCAAATATGCAACTTCAATTGAATTTTCATCTGAACCACCAATAAGAAAGTAAGCACATAGTTGAGAACAATGATTTAAAAGAATTGTTGACTCCATTACATTTATATTTTTTAAATTTTCGAACAATAGGTCAGGTGAAAATTCCTGAGCTAAAGCATTAACACCTTCATGAAATCGCTTGTAGTTTTTATGGAACAACTTCTTTAATTCTTGCCATTCAACTTTCGACATCTGATTTAATTTTTTAGTTTTTATTGTTTTTATATCTGTATAGATTTCAGTTATTTCGGTTAATTCAATCAAGTAAGTTGTTCTAGCAATATAAAAACGATGTGACTCAAACTGTTCACATAAAGAATTATTCCTAGAATTAAGTATGAGTTGTAACCCTCTCGTTTTAGATTTTTTCTCTAAATTATTGATCAATTTTATCAATAGATTAGCCTCTAAATCATTTTGTACATCATGAAATAAAATATAATCACGATGAGGATGGACATGATTAGAATAAAGCATTCCCAGTGCAATAATCGTATCATCTCTTTTCGCAACGACATGATAAAAACCTATCTTTGGTAAATGATGCTCAATTAAATATTGCTGTAAATGCATATTCATTTTTGAATCAAAATGCTGAGAATCTAAAATTTTAATATTCATAATTATTTACCGATTTATTTAAAAAAAATTAATTACTCAGCCCTCAAAAATATTCACAAAATATACTTCTTACCAAATTTTTAATGTTTTTAATTAATATCAATACTTTAACCTAAACCATATAAATTTAAAGCATACTGGAACGACTGCTATTGATACGAACACTCCATAAATATGTTTATTTTCAAAATAATTTAGCAAAGACATTATTTTACAGCACGAAACAAGAACGCCTGCATATCAAAAGGCTCATCCCTAAGCCTTCATGGTATTAAATCTTCTTCGCTTGCATCACTTTAAACAGCACATACAGCAGTAAAATCCATACGGGCTGCATCAGCACCGACAGCATAAAGCCTTGATTCCACATGATGTACAAAATCATCAGCATAAACACTAAGACAAAGTAGTTGGTGAACGGCGCAAATAAGGCAGGAAACTTAGTTTGTATGCCCTGCTGCTTCATCGCTTTTCTAAACTTCAAATGAATCAAGCTGATCAGTATCCAATTCAGCACCGCAGCGCTCACCACGATATAAATCAAATAACTCAATGCTTTTTCAGGCAAGAAATAATTCAGCAGTACACAGCCAAAAATCAGCAAAGCAGAAAATAAAACCGCGGCAATCGGCGTACCGTGTTTATTCACCTGCTTAAATGCTTTTGGCGCATTGCCTTGTTCTGCCAAGCCCAGCAGCATGCGGCTATTGGCATACATGCCGCTATTACAGACCGAAACGGATGCCGTCAAAATAATAAAATTCAGCAAATGTGCCGCCCAATCAATCCCCATCTGATTAAAAATCATCACAAAAGGACTATGATCCAAACCGCCAAGTTTCAACTGATTCCACGGCACCAGCGACAGCAATACAGCCAAAGAACAGATATAAAATAAGAACACGCGGATTACGGTCTGATTCACCGCTTTCGGGATATTTTGATCAGGATTTTCAGTTTCAGCCGCCGCCATGCTGATTAATTCAATGCCGCCAAAAGCAAACATCATAAAGGCTAGCATGTAGAATAAGCCTTCAAAACCGTGCGGGAAGAAGCCGCCATGTACCCATAAATTACTAATCGAAGCGGTAGAGTCTGCGCCTGCTGTAAGTAGCAGGTATATACCAAAAATAATCATGGCAACAATCGCCACAACCTTAATCATCGACAGCCAAAATTCAGATTCTGCATACAGTTTGACATTAGCTAAATTGGCTAGCGTAATCACAGCAAAAAACACCAAAACTGAAACCCAAGCAGGCACATGCGGCCACCAGTAATTGATATATTTGCCTATCGCGGTCAGCTCGGTCATCACTACTAAAATATACAGAATCCAGTAGTTCCAGCCCGTTAAAAAGCCCGCAAATTTGCCCCAATACTTAAAAGCAAAATGACTGAATGAACCTGTGACTGGCTCTTGCACGATCATCTCGCCCAGCTGGCGCATAATCAGAAAAGCAATCAAACCACCAATCAAATAGCCCAGAATTATCGATGGTCCAGCCGACTCAATAATATGCGCAGAGCCTAAAAATAGCCCTGTCCCGATTGCGCCACCCATTGCAATCAGCTGAATATGGCGGTTCTTTAATCGGCGCTGCAGTTGAGGCATTTCGCTGCTCACAACACGTCTCATTTTATAAAAAAGTGGATTGTAGCCTGTGCAGCTCTTTGCAGCCAAATATTCGCAGTTTATTTCTGTATGAATCATTATGGAATACAGCGTGTGAGCTGCATTACTCCATAGCACTTGGTCAAATTGATAGGCTTGACAATACAGGCCATATGATTCCATTACAACATCCGAAATCTTTAGCCGCCAGTGTGCTGAAGTGGCTGAATATATTGCCCTTTCAAATATAAACAGCTCTCAATTGAGAGCTGTTTTTAGCATTCACCACGCTTGATGGTTGATTGATCGCGAATGCAGTACACCTAAACCTATTCTAACCATTCATACTGCGCCACCATGTAAATCGTTATTTACGCTGTGGAACATCCGCCCAACGTGCATAACTATTCGTGCTTTTCAGCACAGCGCCCGCTTGTTTTGCAGCGACGCCAGTATAGTCCTGAGAGAAACTATCTGAATTTTCATCAAAACTCGCTCCATCAAATAATGGGAAAGTTCCGGCTTTTTTCTGAATCACCACATCATCAATCATCCATCCGCGGAAACCGTTATAAAGTTGATCGACCGTTTTGAATTGGAATTTCAGCTGAACATTGGCCTTGCCTGCATATTCATCTAATGAAATTGCTTCTTGCTGAACAGCAGCCGGTGCGAGGTTAAAGCCTAAATTACTGTATGGAATCGGCGCGCGCTCATATGCAGAGGACGGATCTGCCAGCGGGTTTAATCGAGCCAAGGTCTTAAAGCTGTTGCCACCGTCGGTAGAAACTAAAATATTCATCAAATCGAACCCTTGATTATTTGGATTGACCGACTCAATTTCCCACCATGTTTTAAAGCTTAAACTCAAAGGCGCTTGATACTGGCTTAGATTAATGGCAGGTGAGATTAACTCACCCATATTATGGGTATTAGATGTTCCGCCATCAAACTCTGGAGCCATAGATGAATCACTTAAAGCGCCAATAAAGTTGCCATTTACTTTGTCACCATACCAATACGCAGTATTGCCTTGCAGTGGCTCAGGCACCTTGCCTTGACTTTGGTCATTTGGTGCTAAGCGTACACGCTGATTCACTTGATTATTACGGATGTTGTGACCTTTGTTTAGCAACTGCCAATCAACATTGGCCACACTTGGCTGCGACCTTGTCCATGCATTGCGGGTTGCTGAGTCCACTTCAAAAGTTTCACGCCAAACTGCATCTGCAGACACTGTTTCAGGTAGCACTTCAAATTGATAGCCCGATGCAGAAGAAGCAATGACCGTAACTTTTTTCGTAATAGTATTAATTCCTGCACCGTTAATGGTGAGCGTGGCATTTTTCAATGCTTCAAGCAGCGCACTGGATACATTAAATGAAAGCGTGAAATATCCATTGGCATCAGTCAAAGCACTAACAAATGCGCCATTGGTCGCTGTACCGCCAGACAATGACACTTGCGCATTCGCCAAAGGTTTCCCTTTAAAAATCACTTGACCAGACAATGTTCCGACCACTGCATCATTGACTGGTGCATCACTTAGTGTCTGACAGTCTTGGTCTAAGCAGTTGAGAACCACATTCAACACAATGCTCTTATTGGTATTTTTAGGATGGATCAAGAATGCCGAAACTACAGACTGTCCATTTTTAGTGACCAAAACATAATATGTGCCTGCAGCCAATTTAGGTAGTTTAACGATGCCTTGAGCATTCGCAAGGTAACTTTGACCTTTAAAATGAGTCGCTGTCGGTAAACTATTGATCGGTGGAAATAACTGCTCAGAATCATCTGCTGTAATTGTATTCGTTGCTATTTTCAGACTGCCTGCTTGTACTTTTTGCCATTCTTCATCACTTAAAATCTGAATCGACGCAGCATTTAAAGCAAGATTATTCACATCTAATAAAGTCAGCTCTTCTACACTTTTTTGTACCATAGCATCGGCAACTGGCTCTGGCGGTACACTCCCTGTCTCATCACGATCACTACCCCCACATGCCGTTAAACCCAAGACACCCGTGACCATTATTATTTTTACAAAAGCGCTATTTTTCATCTGTTCTGCCCTCTGGCTGTTCCATTTTTAAAAATTGTTATGTCTACATTGAACTCTGCCAGCTCAAACATACTGGTGAATATTCCAGCACAATAATAACCAATTTTCATTAAATGCGCAAATTTCGCATTTTATATCTTTATGGCTTTCGGTTCTTCTTGTATTTAAAATTAATGCAACTAGCTATACACGTAGCAAAAAAAACAGGCCGAAGCCTGTCCTTATAGTATTTACAATCTATTTTAATCTTCTGGATATTCAAAACGGTAGCCGACGCCATACACAGCTTGAATCCACTCATGACGGTTGCCAGTTTCAGCAGCATCCGAAATTTTACGGCGCAGGTTTTTAATGTGGCTGTCAATCACACGGTCAGCCACTTCAAAACTGTCTGGGTTAATATGATCAAGCAATTGCGCACGTGAATACACCTGCCCTACATGCTCTAAAAACAACTCTAGTAAACGAAACTCTGTTGGCGTTAAGCTCAACGCTTTTTGTTGATACCAAATGCGTTGCTGTGCTTTGTCCATACGGAATAAATCATTCACCTCTGGCTCTGCTTTACGTTCTAAACGACGTAACACTGCTTGCACACGTGCCACCAATTCTTTCGGACTAAACGGTTTGCAGACATAATCGTCAGCACCCATATTAAGCCCCAATACACGGTCAATTTCTTCAGTGCGTGCAGTCACCATAATAATCGGCAAATCAGACTGCTCACGGACTTTACGGCAAATGGTTAAGCCATCCATACGTGGCACCATTAGGTCCAAAATCATTAGACTCGGCTTACGCTGCGTGAAGCTCTCATAGGCTTCTTGACCATCATGAAACATGCTGACTTCAAAGCCTGCAGCCTCTAGATAATCACGCACTAGCTGTGCAAGTTCCACTTCATCTTCAACCAACATGATATGTTTCATGCATGCTTCCTTTTAATATTTCATCTGTTTGGGAAATGTCAATTTGCAACGCAAACCGCCCAATGGAGAATGATCAAAACTCAACTCTCCACCCAATGCTCTAGCTATTTTTACGGATAACGCCAATCCTAATCCTGTACCACCAGTTGCACGCGTACGTGAATCATCCACACGATAGAAACGCTCACCTAAACGTGCCAACTGTTCATCAGTTAAACCAAATGGGCTATCATCAACATACACGGTCCACTGGGTTTCATCTTGCTCAGTATGAACATGCACTTCACCACCAGCTTCCGTATAACGAATACTGTTACCCAATAAGTTGACCATAATCTGTTTAAAACGGTCTATATCTAATTGTAATGAAGTCCCTTCGCCCATTGCGGTAATTTTCAAATCTGCTTGCTCAAACTTCGGCTTAAAGCTTTCAACTTCCTGCACAACGACATCCCACGGATTAATCGTAGTGAGATAACAATTTAATTGCTGTGCATCAGCTTGCGCCAAATCTGCCAAATCTTTGGTCAATTTTTTCAAACTACTCACTTGATTCAGCATCGAAGTAAAATGTTCAGGCGTTGGTTTGCGGATGCCATCTTGCATCGCTTCAATCTGTGCCTGTAATACTGCTAAAGGTGTTTTTAATTCATGTGAAGTATCGGCCACCCATTGACGACGTGAGGTTTCATGCTGATCGAGAATTACGGCCAACTGATTCAATTCATTCGATAAATCACCAAGCTCATCATTACGGTTCACCGCAACTTGATGTTGATAATTGCCCTTGGTTAATTCACGTGTTCCCATTAACAAACGCTGAATCGGTTTTTTAAAGTATGTTGCCAATAACAATGCTGCAATCAAACTTGCAATAAACGTAAGCGCATAAACCAATAATAAATAACGTTTTTGCTTACTAAAGAAGTTAATACTGATCGCATCATCTTGATCGAGGACAGGTTTGAGCCCCAAATATCCCACGATTTGATTATTCACCATAATCGGACGATAAGAGATTTGTTCATCTGTCGGCTCACCCACAACAAATTGGCGATGTGCATCATATAAAGATAAACGCGAACTCAAGCCCAAGCGGTCAGGCATTTGGATAAATTGTTTCTTACCACCATTATTACTGTTACTTTGTGAGGATTGATCTGCATCTTTTTCATCTGTGTTCGACTCTTTTGGACGGAATACATTTTGGTTCGTACTTAAAGGAAATTTTAAACCTTCAAAGGGTTGGAACTCAGATGGTAAGTTTTGTTCCAACCATTTCAGCTCTTCAATTTTTTGCTCTGCCGTTTGCTGTGGTGTTGCCAGCATCGATGCTGCATTCAAACTATGATCTTGAAAATAGCGCTGCTGCAATGCAATGTCATATTGACGACGTAACCACCACCGAGAGAGACGATCATAGTCATCTGGCGCTGCCTGCCCTTCAATTTGCAGAATCTGTGCCTGAATCGCATTGCCCCAATCATGATAGACCGTATACACATCGGCTAAATTTTCAATGACATGGTCAAGCTTTTGCATCTCGACATCGGCCACATATTTGGTGAAATTACGCTGCATATTCCAATGCAAAACGCCAAGACTTACCGTTGTGATGACGAGCGTCGTCAACAGCACAGTCAGAAACAAGCGTAGGGCAATCGGGATACGACGTATTTTCAAACGAGAACTCTCATTTTTCTTCTATATTCATTATTGTAGCGAACACGCAACTAAAAAACTCTCCATTGTTTCTACATCTTTATTATTTAATCTTTAACCATCGGAAAAAGATCTAATCTGGTGGGGTAAAGACTATGAAACAAATGACCAAAATTGCTTTAATCGGTGCAAGCGTACTGAGCATGGGTGCATTAACTGCCTGTCAATCGACAACCGCACCAAAAGATAACGATCATGGCCGTATGATGAAACAACATCATGGTGATCAAGATCGTCGTATGTCACCTGAGCAACGTGAACATTTTAAACAAATGCGTGCCGAGCAACGTCAAGTGTTTGCTGATATGCAAAAAGCCTGCGTTGGCAAGGCTACAGGTTCAACAGTTCAAGTAAAAGCTGGCGATAAAAATATTGATGGTACATGTACCATGGTGTTCAAAGCAGACCGTCAAGACATGAAAAAAGCACGTGGTGAACACAAACCAATGCGCGGTGAACATCGTCCAATGCGTGGCGACATACGTAGTCAGATGCAACGCGGTGAGCCACTGACTGATGCAAAACGTGCAGAGCTGACTAAACAGTTTGATCAGCGTTTAGCGGAACGCCAAGCCAAACAACAAGCGATTATGAAAGCATGCCAAGGCAAAACCGATGGCAGCGGGGTTGCGATTAAAGTTGGCGAACAGCAGATCAATGGTAAATGTGAAGTTCGCTTCCAACCTAAAGCCCCTGTTGTCCCAACGCCAGCACCAGTGAAATAATCCAAACTTAGATCACAATATCATTGCTTAAAAAAGGCACTCCCCTGAGTGCCTTTTTTATTGGACATATCTTTTTACGCTTTTTGACTATTTGTGTCATTCATTTTCATCTAAAAGCGTTTACACTCAATGCACTTAGCTTTTTCAAGGGATATTTCTTTGACTTTACAGTCACCAACAAATCACCCTGAAATGCTTGTACCCAATAAGAAGATGTTGCACGATTAGAACCATTCCAATACGTGTCATTGAAGACACGTTCAAATGTTATTTAGGATTACTAACGCTGGTAGAAACCAGTATTGAGGAAAACGATATGCCACAATACAAAGCGCCCTTACGTGATATGCAATTTGTTCTGCATGAACTTTTAAAAGCAGAAGATCACTATGCACAACTGCCTGCATTTTCAGACACCGTAAGCCGTGAGTTGGTTGACCAATATCTAGAAGCTGCTGCTGACTTCTGTGAAAATGAACTTTCTCCTCTTAACCAAGTCGGCGACCGTGAAGGTTGTACTTGGAATGATGGCGTTGTAACAACACCAACTGGTTTTAAAGAAGCGTATCAAAAATATATCGAACTCGGTTTCCCATCTTTATCTGCTGAAGAACAATACGGCGGTCAAGGCTTACCGGTTTCTTTAGGCAACATCATTTCAGAAATGGTGGGTACTTCGAACTGGGCATGGGGTATGTACCCTGGTCTATCTCATGGTGCTGTCCGCACATTAGAACATCACGGTTCTCAAGAACAAAAAGACACTTACCTGCCTAAACTTGTTTCAGGTGAATGGACTGGTACGATGTGCTTAACAGAATCTCATGCAGGTTCTGACTTAGGTATTATCCGCTCTAAAGCTGAACCACAAGCAGACGGTAGCTATGCAATTTCTGGCGAGAAAATCTTTATCTCTGCTGGTGAACACGACATGGCTGAAAATATCATCCATATCGTCCTTGCTCGTCTTCCAGGTGCACCAAAAGGCACGAAAGGTATTTCATTATTCATCGTACCTAAATTCAATGTAAATGCTGATGGCTCAATTGGTGAGCGCAATGCGGTACGTTGTGGTTCGATTGAACACAAAATGGGTATCCATGGTAACGCGACTTGTGTCATCAACTTTGATAACGCAAAAGGCTTCTTGATTGGCCCTGAAAACCGCGGTCTAAACTGCATGTTCACATTCATGAACACTGCACGTATCGGTACTGCTGTACAAGGTCTTTCAGCTTCTGAAGGTGCTTTCCAAGGTGCGCTTGCTTATGCAAAAGACCGTTTGGCAATGCGTTCACTTTCAGGCCCTAAAGCACCTGAAAAAGAAGCAGATCCAATTATCGTGCACCCTGCAGTACGCAACATGCTGCTTACGCAAAAATCATTTGCTGAAGCTGGTCGTGCTCTGGTTTACTTATTATCTTTCCATGCAGATATCGTGGAACAAGGTGCAACGGAAGAAGAACGTAAATTCTCTGACAACATTTTGTCTCTACTAACACCAATTGCTAAAGCATTCTTAACTGAAACAGGTTCTGAATCTGCAAAACACGGTGTTCAAGTATTTGGTGGCCACGGCTTCATTTCTGAACATGGTATGGAACAAATCGTACGTGATACACGTATCTCTTGCTTGTACGAAGGTACGACTGAAATTCAAGCAATTGACTTGTTAGGTCGTAAAGTATTGGGTACTCAAGGTGCAATGTTGAAAGACTTCACCAAGATCATCCATAAATTTGTTGAAGCTAACAAAGACAACGCTGCCATGAAAGAATTTGTTGAGCCGCTTGCTGCGCTAAACAAAGAATGGGGCGACTTAACCATGCAGATTGGTATGAAAGCAATGCAAAACCCTGAAGAAGTAGGTGCTGCTGCAGTCGATTACCTCTACTTCTCTGGTTATGTAACGCTTGCTTATTTATGGGCTCGCATGGCACTAGTTGCACAAGAAACTTTAGCTGCAGGAACAACAGATGTTGATTTCTACAATGCAAAAGTAACGACTGCTCGCTTCTACTTCAAGAAAATCTTACCACGCGTTCGCTCTCATGTAGAAGTGATTGCAGGTGGCCTAGATCCTCTTATGGCATTGGATGCAGAACACTTTGCATTCTAATGTGAATATATAAAACATATTCAAAAAATTGTACTCTTGAGTGCAGAAATAGAGAAAGGACGGTCATAGCATTGGCAGTCCTTTTTCTTTATAAATAGTCTCATAATTTTACTTTGGTCAATTTTCTCCACGCTTTATGTCGATACAAATTGCCCCAAGTCCACAGATTCAAACAATAAACAGGTGAACGAACATGCCAATTTATAATGCGCCGCTTGCAGATATGAAATTCATCTTAAATGATGTTTTTAAAGCAGAACAATTCTGGCAAAACAACGAAAATCTTGCTCACGTTGATGCTGCAACTGCAGAAGCCATTCTTGAAGAAATGGCAAAATTTGCGCAAAACGTCACTCATCCTTTAAACCGCACAGGTGATGAAGAAGGCGCAACCTATAGCAATGGCAATGTCACGACTCCTGCTGGTTTCAAAGAAGCATTTAAACAATATGCAGAAGGCGGCTGGATTGGTCTAGGCGCAGATGAAGAATGGGGCGGTCAAGGCATGCCGAAAATGCTGACTGTTCTGTCTGATGAAATGCTGTTTGCAACCAACCCATCATTCATGCTCTACCCGCTTCTTTCTGTTGGTGCAGGCATGGCGTTAAACAGCTATGCATCACAAGAGCAAAAAGAAACTTATTTGCCAAAAATGTATACAGGCGAATGGTCAGGCACGATGTGCTTAACTGAACCGCATGCAGGTACAGATTTAGGTATTATCAAAACTAAAGCTGAACGTAATGAAGACGGTACTTATAACATTACTGGTACGAAAATCTTCATCACTGGCGGTGACCATGACCTTTCTGAAAATATCATCCACTTAGTTTTAGCGAAAACGCCTGATGCGCCTGCGGGCTCACGCGGAATTTCACTATTCATCGTACCTAAATTCTTGGTGAATGCAGATGGTTCATTGGGAGAGCGTAATGCTGTAGGCCCTGGTTCTATTGAACATAAAATGGGGATCAAAGCGTCTGCAACATGTGTGATGAACTTTGATGGCGCGAAAGGCTACCTGGTTGGTAAAGAAAATGAAGGCCTTGCAGCGATGTTCGTCATGATGAACTACGAACGTCTGTCTATGGGTATTCAAGGCCTAGGTGCTTCTGAATTTGCTTATCAAAATGCAGCGCAATATGCGACTGATCGTTTACAAGGTCGCAGCGCTTCTGGCGTTCAATCGCCTGCAAAACCTGCAGACAGCATCTTAGTTCATGGTGATGTACGTCGTATGTTGCTGAACGCACGTGCCAACAATGAAGCGTCTCGTGCATTTGCGGTTTATGTCGGTCAACAACTGGACATTACCAAGTTCTCTACTGACCCAGAAGCAGTCAAAGCAGCCAATAACCGTGTTGCGCTATTAACACCGATTGCAAAAGCGTATTTAACTGATACAGCTTTCCAAGCAACGCTAGATGCCCAAATGGTCTTCGGTGGTCACGGCTTTATTCGTGAATGGGGTATGGAACAATGTATCCGTGACCTCCGTATTGCACAGATTTACGAAGGGACCAACGGTGTTCAATCGCAAGACTTAATTGGTCGTAAAACCATTAAGTGCAATGGTGAATTCATTGCTGAATATATCCAAGAAATCCGCGATTTTGCCAATAACTTAGATGCCAGCTTGAACTACATCAAAGATGCAACATTAGATGCAGCAGCTGAAGTTGAAGCAGTGACTCAATATGTACTTGAAGCTGCTCGTGAAAACATTGAGTTCCCGAACTCAGCAGCAGTTGATTACCTACATGCTGTAGGCCTACTCAGCTTTGCCTATATGTTTGCCCGCATTGCAGATGCAGCAAAAGACAAAGATGGCGAGTTCTACCAAAACAAACTTGCACTGACTCTTTACTTCACGCAGCGTATTTTGCCTGAATTGGCTTTACGCATTGCTAAAGTGAAAGCAGGTTCTGAAGTGATCATGAACTTCTCTGAAGATTACTTTACCAACCAAGCTTAATTAGCCGTACAAAATCAAAAATGCCCGATTTATCGGGCATTTTTTTTTATTTTACTGCTCTTATTACATAAACACTGAGTGCAACTTTTTCAAAAAATCATAAGCATACTTACTTATTCACAATCTCCTAATTCCATTCGATATGTAAAACAAGAATGGAGCTGATCGTCTAGCATTGGAAATGTAGCCCAATGCGTTTTATCTTTATCTTGTTTAAATCCTGCCTTCATTAAGACATTTTGTGATGCTAGATGTTCCTCAGCACAAAACGATGAAACAACCTTCGTGACCTGATTCTGCTTTAAATACTTAATTCCCCCAATTAAAGCCTCAGTCATATAACCACAACCATGAAAATTCACCCCTAACCCAAAATGTATTTCCCCACGGTTGTCTTGATTGAAGAAATACAGTAAGCCCATCGCTAAATGCGTATCCTTATCACTAATCACCCATGCAAAATCAGGATTGTGTATCGACCAACAATGATCTGCCCACTTTTCTAAAACACTCTTCGTCTGTTGAATCGTTAAATGTGGCAACCGCTGCAGATAACGAGTAGCTTCTATATTCGAAAAATATGTATCAAATAATGAAATTTCATCTCCTAACTGATACTTTCTCAGGCATAAACGTTCCGTTTCAATCCTATTGGGCATGATTCTTTAGCCTGTTATTTCATGGGATAAAATTTTTTGATCGACTCCGCCATTTCAGCATTCGACATTTCCAAAGCTTTTGCCACATTCATCGCATCTATAGTGCTGCGATTTTGACTCACTTTAAACTTACCCAAAATTGAGTCTATTTCGATTTCAATCGCTACAATTTTTTTCAGTTGTTCCGCAATAAAATCATTCGGTGCATCACCCATTTTCCATGGCACGGGTTGGCTAGTTTCATGTTGTCGAGTCAGCCGAGCCAAAACTCCTCGTAAATATTTTTCATCGTCAACTTTACGAATTGTGCCTTTGACATGTACCACGCGATAGTTCCATGTCGGCACAACGCGATGATGTTCCTGCTTTCCTTCATACCAGCTTGGCGAAATATATGCTTCGTCGGCATGAAAAATCACATAGGTTTGTGCTGACTGATTTAGCAATTCAAACATTGGATTGGCCTTGGCAATATGACCGCGCAATATGCCCAATTCGCCTGACTCAGCGTCATATTATTCTAGTGGTAAATGATTCACTTCCAACTCACCATTGGGTGCAGTCAGTATTACTGTCGCCAAAGCATACTTACGCATAAGATCAATCAGATCAGGCAGTTCATCATGTTTAAAATGCGTTGGTTGATACATCGTCGCTTCATTCTTATAGGACAAAATTTAAGCTCAAACTTAACATTAAAACCTTTATTGAACCTAAAAAATATTTTTGTCATATTCGCTTCATGTGCATGAAATTTGCTTGGTACTTAATGACTTGTTCTTCATTGAATATTCACGCAATTTACACAGGAGGAATATATATGACACACCGTGATCCCAAAGTAGAAAAAATCGAAGCCCTCCTCGACCGTTTTGGCAATCTTGCAGTGGAAGGTTTCCACTACATCGCTTTATTTGTGATTGGCTGTATGATCATTTGGTCTGCAGGCCATACTATTTTTGAAATTATTACGATTAAACAGTTCGCCACAATTGATGATATTTTGCTGTTATTTATCTATCTTGAACTGGGGGCCATGGTCGGAATTTACTTCAAGACCAACCATATGCCTGTACGCTTTTTAATTTATATTGCCATTACTGCCCTAACCCGCTTGCTCATTGCGGATATTCAACATGACCATAAAGCAGATATGGGCTTGGTCATTACCACAGGTTCGATCCTCATTCTTGCTGTGGCCATTTTGATTGTGCGCTATGCCTCTTGGACTTACCCTTCGGTTATTCGAGACAAGCATTCCGAAAAGCCACTGCCTGAAGGAAAAACCCCTCGCCCACAAGATGATGAATTGGCTTAAACACTAAATCGTTCCCTCTCCTTTTAGGAGATGAGTAGCACTGCTACGCAAGGGAGAGGTTATAAACCTTATCGATTAGGCACCAGCACATAGCGACCATTTTCAAAAATCCAGTACATGCCACTTGGGGGTGCAGGTAAACCTAAACGCTGCCAATCACTAATAAAGGTATAGGTCGAACTCGAAATATTAGCGCTGGCAGGATCGCCATTAACCCAACTATAGCTCTGCGAATTTTGAGTAATCGTGGTCGGCGCATTGTATTGAATACTAATGCCACTTTGTGGATACTGCGGATAAGGTCGATTTGGATATTGCGGATAAACCGGCGGGCGACTTGGATAATGAGGATAATGTTGAGGATAATTCGGCGCATGCTGCGGATAGCCAGGCCGATTCATCGACGGTGGGCGGTGTTGTGGTTTTGATGTATCCACACCTTGGTAGTTTGCCCATTTGTTTTCCGCAAAAGTACTGGCCGAAGCACTGATCAGCATCACACCTGCAATCGCATAGAATAATGTGGTTTTCACTTAAGCTCTCCTCGACGGTTTATACGCTCAGTATAAATTCCATTGTAGGAGAAAAAATGAATAAAAATCCATCAAGTGCAAGAATTTGTTAATTTTCCGACCAAGCTGATCGCACCTTCAGGCTAGCCTGTTTTTGATTGGATTATGCTAAGATTGATTTTATTTCGTAGTGGATCAAATGCTGTGTCTGAATTAAGTTTTGACCGACTTCATCAATTTTTTTCGAAAGTACCAAGTATCCAAGAAGCCTTAATCGACTCCTACGGCACCGATGGTAAAACTGCTTGGTGGTTTAAATTTCAAATTAATGTAGATCACCCTTTAGCATGGCAAACTGTTCAAGAATTGGGCCATGTATTGAACTATATTTCTAAAAATGAACGCTTACCGACTCAATTTTTACCGGTTTCTCCGCCACCATATATGAATGGCGAAGCAAAACAATTCTTGTCTTGGGTGATTCAATGTAACCACGCCGATTTTCCACCAGATGTCATCTGTGACTGGTTAGAAGCTCGTTTGCCACAACCAGTAGATGATGCCGATAAATGGAAAATCAAAACAGATATTAAAGAATTGGATCAAATGTCAGATAAAGATTTAGATCAAATCGTTCCGCCGAATCCTGTACCGAAGAATTAAAACTGATTAAATTCCTCCTAACCTCCCTTTAAAAAAGGGAGGAAAGTCCCTCTTTTCAAAAGAGGGATTTGGGAGATTAAGACAATTCTAAAAAGTAGATATTCCGCTCCATTCCATAAAGCGATACAACACATATTTCAAGGTCGATTCATCCGCATATTTACTATAATCGACACTCATTTGTTTACCATCCAGATTTGACCAAGCGGTATTAAAGTACTGTGATGCATCTTTAAAAACTTGAGCATTTTTCAGACCGATCACGCGTAAATCAGTTTCTAAATTATAATTTTTCAAGTTACGCGCCGTGAAATTGGCAGAACCTAAAATCATATCGGCTTGATAAGCAGTACGTTTTAAAATCATCTTGCTATGGCACTGCTCACCTTGGGTATTACACCAACGTACATCAATACCGGCATTATGTAGTTCTGAAGCAACAGGACGGTTTGGAATACCATTTTTGGTTCGACCAAAAGCATCTTTATTCGGATCGAGTAATACACGAACTTTCACGCCACGTTCATGCGCAGCTATGAGTGCTTTGATAATTCTACGTTCTGACAAGTAGAACATCGCAATATCAATTTCTGTACCCGCTTTTTGTGCCGTATTAATCATATCTAATACGCCATCATAAATGGCTTTTTCAGTCAGCACCTGTACTTGAGGCTCAGTTTTCGCAGCTTCAACATCTTTAATCACCACAAAAGGTATATTGCCTTTCGACATCATGCCGACTGCTTGCTCAGTTTTTAATAGGTCAACTGCAGTCATTCCCTTCATAGTCAGAGCAACATTCGAATGTCGTGAACTTCCATCGTGCGGGTTCATTGAGGTCACAAGACCTTTCCAGCCATCGATGGTATCTACCACCAAAGTTTTTCGGTGATTCGCTTTAAAGTTAAACAGATCCATATAACTTCGAATCGTCACTTTCTCGGTTCCCAATGGATTCGGTAACCAGCCTTGTTCAGGATTATTGCCAATATCTTGACAGCAGATATACCAAAAGCCTGACCATGCAGGATTGGAAGCACGAAGCGGTACCAAATTGGTTTCCATCAACTCAATGCCCCCTTGTCGTAATTGACGATAATGCTCGGGTTGAATGCCGCCATAGACCGAATTGACCGGGTCAGTAATCACAAAAATTTCCACTTGAGGAGATAGTCGACGCTTCAAAATCAGTGCATCGGTCAACTCCTGTGTTAATTGTTCATGTTTTAATTGAGAGTCACCAACTTGCGGATTAAAGAGAAACATATCCAACACAATGGTCGACTGTGCTTCTTCGATCATTTTCAGCATTTCTTTAAAAATGCGATGTTCCTGTTGCTGCTTTCCTTGCGCATCGATATAGGTTTCATCCACTAAAAAGTTCACTTCAGCATGGCGAAGTTTTCCCGTGTAGTTCAACCCTTCTGGGAGTGGCTTTAACGTATGATAGGTTGCCGATGCCAAATAACCTAAAACCAATAAACCAATGACCACACCCACATAGCGACGACGTGACCAATTGAGCTTGTGATGTATTCGTTGAATGATGCGCATAAGAAAAAACCTAGTCTAATGCGCTCAGACTAGGTTTTATTCATTGATTTTTCAAGAGGATTTCTGTGAGTTTACTTAGACTTACTTAGAGAAGTCTGTGCAAATTCAATTAGAAACCAAATTCAAGACCAACCGTAAAATTACGACCGACTTGTGGAATATTGGCAAGGAATGACGTATGAGAGTAAACATCTTCATCCAATAAATTATTGGCTTTGAAATAGACTCGATAATCATTTTGGTCTTTCAATTGACCACTATAGGCCACACCCAAATTCACCATGTTGTAGCCATCTGTTTCACGCTCAAATGCAGTAATTTTGTCTTGTTTGAATACATGTGAATATTCTGCAAGACCTGACCAACCATCGGCAAAGTCAACATCGACCTTGGTTCCTAAGCGCCCTGCAGGCACACGTGGCGCATTTTCACCATCAATTTTGCCGCGAACATAATCACCAAAGACACTGAGTTTATACATGTCATTTACTGCATAACCCACTTGAGCTTCCGCGCCATAGAACTTGGCTTTGTCTTGGGTGTAATCAACTAAGCGGAAGTTTTCAAAATTATCTTTGGTTGCAGCATAAATGTAGTTGTCATACCAGTTGTGATACACATGAACGTGATAATCCAACTGATCTTTTTCATAATGGAAACCTAATTCGAGATTATTGGATTTTTCAACATCTAGATTTTCATTTCCACGTTCATAGGTATTGGTCGCAAAGTGCTTACCGTTTGCATAGAGCTCTTGCGCCAATGGCAAACGCTCTTGATGAGAACCCACCAAGGACAATTTATAATTGGGTGCAAATTCCCAGCTCACTGCACCTGAGTAGGAAATACCATAATCGTCATAATCTTTTTGTTCTGAGTCAATCTCAATTTTTTGCTGATCTACACGGGCACCCAGCTCGACATGGAAATCGCCAAATTGTTTATGCTCTAAACCAAACACGCTCCATTTTTGCGTTTTGTTTGGGTTCATCAATGACTCTTCGCCACTGATATTGAGCTTTTGCTGATTGTATTGTGCGCCTATCACCCCTTCCCAATCCGCAATCGGGTTATGCACCAACTCTAAACGACCATCATAGCCCTGACTTTTAAAGGTTGTTGCCGCTGTATCGCCTTCAATTTCATCATGTTGATAATCGGTATAACTTGCATGTGCACGGATTTTTTGGAAGCCCGCAAACGGATTCGCAAGTTCGGTACGGAAATCATAGCGTTCTGACTTTAAGTCGACCCATGGGCCTGCGGCATCATGATCGTGATCATGTTCGTCATGGGCTGAATGATCATGCTCATCGGTATGCCCATGGTTGTCATGACCATCACAATGTAAATGATCATCATGTGGATGGCAGCTTTCATATTCATGACTATGCCCCGGCAAGCCATATTGGTCTTGACGGTTGCTATAAGACAGTCCAGCAAAACCACGATCATGAATCCATGACGCACCCACACTGACATTTTGCCCTTCTGCAAAGGTGTTGCCGACACGGCGTTCTTTTTCTAATTCGCCATCATGATCATGAAAATAATTGGGTACAATATAGTCATTGGCTTTACGTTTCGAGCCTTCTACACGGATGGCAAATTGCTCACCTAAAGCAGCCGTCACACCGGCACTCGCCAATTTTTCATCACTGCCTGAGTTATAACGAACCCCAACTTGCCCTTCATAACCTTTATCAGGAATAGAGGTAGGAATCTTTTGATCCGTCACGTTGACCAAACCGCCGACTGTTCCTGCCGCATATAACAGTGTTGATGGTCCACGGATCACTTCAATTTGTTTTGCCAAAATCGGATCTACCGTAACCGCATGGTCAGGAGATAAAGTCGAAACATCTGCTGTTTCAGATGCATGCTCCAACACTTTGACACGTGGCCCATCTTGCCCACGTATTACAGGTCGACTTGAGCCTGCACCAAACTGATTTGAATACACTCCAGGTTGTCCGGCAATGGCATCACCAATAGTGACTCCACCTTGTGCCAAATCTTTATGCTTAATAATGTTATCTGCAACCGCAAAATCTGCAGCACTTTGATTTAAAGGATGAACCTGAACATTAATCGCCTCTAAAGTTTGTACCTGTTGTTGCTGATCATCAGCATAAATATTGGGTGCAATCACTGCAAAAATTGAGATTGTGATTAAATTCTTATGAAAAGACATTTGGAGAGACTCAAATCTGGCTAATTTTGAATAATGTTATAATATAACATTTCATTACTTTTGCAATAAAAAACATTCTAATCTGCCCAAATCATATAGACTCACCGATACCACATTGTATTTATTCATATATTTATTTTAGTTCAATGCCTTTTACCATATCCCATGCTGTACTCGCACCGCCTATTTCCAAATTAAGCGGAAATCGCCTGCCTATTGCAGCACTCGCAATTGGTAGCATGGTGCCAGATTTATTCCGTTTATTTACTAATGCTGACTATGCAGGTTCACATCAATGGTCGGGGTTAATTGTTCCAAACTTAATCCTTGGTTTGCTGTTTTGTGTGCTGTGGTATGTGCTCTATCGCCCGATGTTATTTGCTTTTTTTGGTTTAAATAAGCCGCTGAATCTACAGAATTTCAATCACTGCTGTGGGTTTATGCTCAGTCTCATCCTCGCACTCATCATTGGAACTTCGACGCATATTGTTTGGGATGGCTTGACCCATGTTGACTTTCGTACCTTTGCATTTAAGGATCTATTGAGTCTACCGATTCAATTTTTTGGTCATTCATATCCCCTACATCGCGTGTTGCAAATTGGATTATCTGGCTTGGCACTCCCCGTTTTGGCATGGATGATTTATCGTCATCATCTTCACTATCGAAGTACTGCAAACGTCCCCACATCCATCAAAGTCTATGTATATGGTTTAGCGGCCCTGTCTTTAGCTGCGGGAATCGCTAGTTATTTTTATTTTGCTGACAGTATTTATTCAGATGCATTTGTGCATGACTTGTATGCCTATGTCGGCAAAGCCATTAATTATTTTTTCCGTGCATTTTTAGCCACGTTTAGCCTCGGTAGTCTGATATTTCTGATCTTAAGCAAGAGCACCAATATTTTTTCAACGTCATCGGCTTAAGCCCATCATTGACCGAAAATTTGCTGTAAATTTGGCTGTTTTAGCAATAAGTCCTTGTGACAAAACAGCCAAAAAGAGGCATAATCCCCTATTCGAATAAAAGCGGTACGCTGTTTACGTATTCGCTGACCTTAACCCATATAGTTGGATTTCTAACGCTATGATGCGAACTCATTACTGCGGTTCTTTAACCGAAGCTCAAATTGACCAAACCGTTACCTTATGCGGTTGGGTTCACCGTCGCCGTGACCACGGTGGTGTAATCTTCCTTGACATGCGTGACCGTGATGGTCTTGTTCAAGTGGTTATTGACCCAGATACTCCTGAAGCATTCGCAACTGCGGACAAAGCACGTTCAGAATTCGTATTAAAAATTACAGGCCGTGTACGTCGTCGTTACGCAGGTACTGAAAACGCGAATATGACTAGCGGTCAAATCGAAGTTCTTGGTAAAGAAATCGAAGTGCTTGCTGGTTCAGAAACTCCGCCATTCCCATTGAATGACGACAACACAAATATTTCTGAAGAAGTACGTTTGAAATATCGTTTCTTGGATATCCGTCGTCCAGAAATGTTAGATCGTCTTCGTTTCCGTTCTAAATTGACTAACCTAATTCGTAACTACTTCGAAGAAAATGGTTTCTTAGACGTGGAAACACCGATTTTGACTCGTGCGACTCCTGAAGGTGCGCGTGACTATTTAGTACCAAGTCGTGTTTCTAACGGTAGCTTCTACGCACTTCCACAATCTCCACAATTGTTCAAACAGTTGTTGATGGTGGGTGGTATTGATCGTTACTACCAAATCGCGAAATGTTTCCGTGATGAAGACTTACGTGCTGACCGTCAGCCTGAATTCACACAAATCGACGTTGAAACATCGTTCATGAGTGACGATGACATCATGGATTTAATGGAACGTTTAACGGTTAAGATGTTCAAAGAACTTCTAAACGTTGAATTCGACAAATTCCCTCGCATGACTTATGCAGACGCAATGCGTGACTATGCATCTGATAAACCTGACTTACGTATTCCTTTGAAACTTGTTGATGTTGCAGACATGATGCAAGACGTTGAGTTCAAAGTATTCGCAGGTCCTGCAAAAGATCCTAAAGGCCGTATTGTTGCGCTTCGCGTACCAGGTGCTGGCGCGCTTCCACGTAGCCAAATTGACGAATACACTAAATTCGTTGGCATTTATGGCGCGAAAGGCTTGGCTTACATCAAAGTCAACGAACTTGAAAAAGGTATTGAAGGTCTTCAATCTCCAATCGTTAAATTCATCGAGCCAATCGTGCTTGATCTATTGAAACGTGTTGGCGCTGAAAATGGCGATATCGTATTCTTTGGTGCGGACAAAGCGAAAATCGTAAATGATGCGATGGGTGCTTTACGTATTAAAGTCGGTCACGACATGAAACTTGCAACTTGCGAGTGGGCGCCACTTTGGGTTGTTGACTTCCCAATGTTCGAAGAAACTGATGACGGTAAATGGACGTCTGTTCACCACCCATTCACGCTGCCAAAATCAAGCGTTGAAGAAGTGAAGAACAACCCAGGTGCTGCACTTTCTGTTGCTTACGATATGGTATTGAACGGTACTGAAATCGGTGGTGGTTCACTTCGTATTTATAACCTAGAAATGCAAAAAGCGATCTTCGAAGCGCTTGGTATTTCTGAAGAAGAAGCAGAAGAGAAATTCAGCTTCTTGTTAAATGCGTTGAAATTCGGTGCGCCTCCTCACGGTGGTTTAGCATTCGGTCTTGACCGTTTAGTGATGTTGATGACTGGTGCATCGTCTATCCGTGACGTGATTGCATTCCCGAAAACTAAGACTGCGGAATGTCCTTTAACTCAAGCGCCTGCGCCCGTTGAAGCGAACCAATTACGTGACTTAGGTATTCGCTTACGTGAAAAACCAAAAGCTGAAGAATCTAAATAATCTTACATTTTAAGATTTAGATTTTAAGGTTCAAAAAACCCTGCGCTATGCAGGGTTTTTTTATGTCAACCTACAAAACATAAATTAAAGATTTGATTTACTTTGCTAATATCAAAACGCTTCAAGTACGTTATGATGTTTCACTACATCCTTTGAGCAATGGAAAGCTCAATTTTCCACTTCCAATTATTTTGTTTTTAGATTCAGATCTTTTTGTACTTTTCACTGAATAAGTCCGGTCTCTTGGCAAAATTTATTTTATCCCATGCTGTCAATTTTGAGACCTTGTGATTCATGTACTTTATATTCAAAATCATCGCGCTATTGCCACTTTGGCTGTTACAAAACTTGGCCTTGATGATCGCGTTTATTCTTAACCTGTTTAACTCATCAATCAAACGTATCACCAGCATCAATATTCAACTGGCCTACCCAGATATGTCAGCGACAGCGAAGAGACAGCTCGTCAGTCAAAGTATCCGCAGCCAATGCTTGACCTATATTGAATTTATTAAATGTTGGGGTATGCCACCAAGTTATAGCCTGAGCTTACTGAAAAATATTTATGGTGAAAATATCCTCACGGAAGCACTTGCGAATAAAAAAGGTGTCATTGTTGTGGTTCCGCATTTTGGCTGTTGGGAACTACTCAATGCATGGCTGAACTTGTATACAGAACCGATGATTATGTATAAACCGAATAAAAATAAAGGGATCAATCGGTATCTGTTAGAAGCACGAGAGAAGTTCAATGCAACCTTAGTCCCAACAGATGAAACAGGGATCCGTGCCATTTTTAAACATTTAAAACAAGGCGGCCTAACGGTGATTTTACCAGACCATTTACCAAAGCCTTCAGGCGGCATTTATTCCAATTTTTTTGGGCAAAATACTTTATCGATCACACTTGTTTCAAAGCTTGCTGCAAAAACCCAATGCAATATCATCGGCTTAAGTTGTATCCGACAACCTAACCTACAGTACTTTGATGTGCATTGCCAAACCTTATCAGACGAGATTTTATCTAAAGACTTACAATCCTCTGTCGACGCATTGAACATCGCGATGCAAGACACCATTAACCAAGCACCAGAACAGTATATCTGGTCTTATAAACGCTTTCGGGTCTGCTTTGGCAATATCAATATGTACCGCAAATAAAGGTGATCTAAGAACTTCTCAACCTTTAGAGTTGTGTTCCACAGGCTTGGATTAATCTTATTGAATTGAGATCGATTATCGACAGTGGCATAATAGCCTCAATTTCCACTTTAAGTGATTCTCCTATGGCTATGCGTCCTGAAGTCCGTCGTCGTGCAATCGTGTTGATTGTTTTTTCTGTCGTACAATGGTTGTTCATGCGCTACATTTTAGCCAATGAATTATTCAACTTAACCACCTATAACCGAATCGTTTTATTCTGTGTCAGCAGCCTTGCAGGTGCATTATTAATCTTTGTCGGTTTGATTTATATGGTGTTGAAAGGTAATGCGGAAAAGGACTCTTAAAACACTCTAAAGTCTCTTTTATAAAATTAAATAGTTTAGAAATTTTATAAACTGTTAACTAAAAATTTGACCTACTTTATATTTACATGAAATTTTATTTAGAAATAAAGTAGGATATAATTTTATAAAAACAGAATAAATTATTCGTATTCAATTATTTATACTTACTTAAGAATATTTTCATAATTTTCTTTTTATATTTATTTATATATCTTTTTTTCTTACGTATTGTTAATTGTATTTGCTGTCTTTCTTTTTGCAAGTGACTATCTTTATCTACATCTAATATAGGAGGATGTTCAAAAAGATAAGATGCATAAAAATTTACTTGAGGGTATTCAACAATTAAGTCTGCCCATTGATCAGAGAGGTTCGGTGATTCATGATATTTAACTAAAACTTCTGCCATTGCTCTATCTATAACATAAGCATATGCGGACGCCATATTTTCAATAAAAAAAGGATGAATCTTCAATATATTGCGCCCAAATATTTTTTGCTCAATAAATCTACCATAGACATTTTTAGAACAACTGAGCTGAATACCACCTAAACTAAGAAAAAATGTAGATTTTAAGCTCAATTTTTTTATATGTGAATAAAACTCATCAAAATCAATCTCACTTAATAGTGAAATTGCATCATCTTCAAATACAAATGCCAATTTAGCATCTGTATCTAAAAAGTCTTGATAAGCTTTTAAATGAGAAAGTGTACAACCTAATTCACCTGGCGTTAAAGGTCTGGTTTTTCCTAATACCCCCAAATGAAAATACTCATCAACTGTTAATTTTTTACCAGCAACGCCAATTTTATTAAATGAACTTGAATTTCTAAATATTCTTTGCTGAAAAAAGCCCACTAGTCGTTCACTATTTTCTTTCTCAATAGAAATCACATATTTTTTCATGAACTGTTTCAAAATAAATGCTAAATTTATAGCTAAATCATATCATTTGTCTGTTTAATTATTCAATTGTTCGAGAATCTTAATTAAAAATAGAGTTATATATGCGGTTTATTGTAAAAAAATGGTTTTCATTTCTACAAAAAAAAAGAGAGTTAAAATTTAACTCTAGATGGTATCTCCGCTTTGGCAAACTACACCAGCCTTTTAAACCACAGCAAATTCCATCCTTACATGAAATTCATGCACCAGAAGGGCACGTTTATGCCGATCCATTTATCGTAGAAGAAAATGGACGTACATATATTTTTATTGAAGAAATTTCACCTGAGCATCCTGTTGGTTATTTATCTGTCATGGAAGTTTTTCAGGATGGTCAATACAGTCCACCTATTCCAATTATTCAATGTTCTTATCATCTCTCTTATCCCTGTGTATTCAAACACGAAGATACGTGGTATATGATTCCTGAAAGTGCAGCCAATAAAAGTATCGAGTTATGGAAATGTACAAATTTTCCATTTTCATGGGAATTTGATCGCATATTAGTAAATGATGTAAACGCTGCGGATACTACCCCTTATTATCAAAATGGAATGTGGTATCTATTTACTGCAATCAAAAATAAATATTCAAAAAAGTATGGCAATGAACTCCATATTTTTTATAGTGACCATCTACTGAGCAGCGATTGGAAATCACATCCCCAAAACCCTGTTAAAAAAGGAATTGTGCAATATCGCCCAGGGGGTCACTTGACCACAATTAATGATAAGTTAGTCCGTCCATCACAGGATTCTCTCAAGCGCTATGGTGGGAGTTTAGACCTCAACGAGATTACCAAACTTTCCCCAGAGCACTATGAAGAAAAATTTTGGATAAAATTAGATAGTGAATGGCATCCAAATGATAATGGCTGTCATACCTTTAATATTTTTAACCAGCATATGGTGATAGACGCAATTCGTGAAACGCCTAAAGATTTGTAACTTAGTTTCGATACAGATTTTCAGTTTGTGCCAACATTGACTCAAATTTTAGGTTCTGTTCTGCTTTTATAAATGCTTTCTCAAATAGAGGAAGCATTTGTGCTTTTGGTTTTAACGCGATAGAAATTAAACTCGCCATCTGTTCAACAGAGTCCGGTTCACATATAAACTGCTCATCAATAAAGTCGGCAACCATTCCCACATTAGAAGATAACACCGGTGTATGACTCAATAATGCTTCGGCCAGTGTAATCGGCCCCCCTTCTTTCAAAGAAGAAATCACTAAACAGTCTGCTTGCGTTAATAGCTTTGGAATGTCTGAACGAAAACCCAGTAATTTCACGCGGTCATTTAAATTAAGCTGAGCAATTTGAGTTTTTAAAACTTGATATTGAGTTCCGTCCCCCACTATCCATAGTTCGCTATTGATGTTTCTCCATGCTTCAATCAGGATATGAAACCCTTTGACCTTTTCTAAACGTCCAATCGCTAAAGCAATAATAGGCTTATTTTTCTTTATAACTATATCTTTGACTGGGCTAAGGAGTTGATTCCCGCCATTCCAAATCACTTGAACCGACTGTGAAGCAGGAAACTCCTCTTTAATTTTTCCACTTACAGCAATGATCTGATCAAAGGCCATAAAAGGTTTTAAATTGCTCTTCATACCATGCACGGTCACAATTTTTTTACATGAAAATTGCTTCAGCCAAGGGGCTAAAATGCTTGCTGCTTTACTTGCCTGCACATGCAAAATATCGGGTTGCAGCTGTTTTATTTTTTTAACTAACTCATAAATAAGAAATGGATTCCATCGGCTTCTTGAAAAATCAACAGCGTGCAATGTGATATTCGAACTGAGCTTTTGCTGATAAGATTGATCTGCAATTAAATGAACTTCATGATGTTGTGCTAATCCATGACATAAATCCAGGGTATGTTTTTCAAGCCCCCCCATACCACCACTTGTTGCCATAACTTGTACAATTTTCATGGTTACCCCGACTACATAGTTTTTCGTATTAACTGTTTAAGACGCTCTGCACGACGACGAATTTTCTTATGCATCAATACTCTAGACCAGTAAGATAATGGAATAATTTCTTTGCTCTTGAATGTGGATTTCACATCAATACACTTTAATCGAATGCCTTCATGATGGTGTTGGACAACTAAATTACCCGAATTTAAGTCAAACAGAGGAATATTATATTGAATCAGCCAATCGGTTAATTGATCTATCGATTGAGATACGCCATCTATATTTAAAGGCATTTTATGCTTTAAATAATGATGTAGGCTCAAAGAAATTTCCCCGTGTTCATCTCGAATTAATTCACAACTTAAAATCAGTTGATCTTCAATAACCTCCAGTTTTAAACACGCTGCAATAAATCTATTTAATTCTTTCTGATCAATGCGAGCTTGTAAACGTTGATAAGCGCACCATTCAATATAATTTTCATTAAACCGATAAAACTGAGTACTTAAAAAACGCTGTAGCTTTTGACGCCAATTTTTAATTTGACGGCGTTCTTTAGGCAAATCTATTTTCAAACATATCTTGGGGTCAGATGGAGAAACGACACAATAACGATTTGCACCTTCGCCCAGATAATGTGCAGATTCCAACTCAGCAATTGAAAACATGTGCCTTCCATTCATAGTCTTCAGTATAAGGCTGCTTAAAAATTGTCTCTAACATAAACTTTGTTACGCGTTTAGAGTTATAACTAGAATGTGTCCGGCTCCAACCTGCTTTTGCAACTTCTTGAGCTTCTGCCGGATGATGTGCAAAATAATTGATTTGATCTGCCAATTCATCAACATGACTAAAGTAGACCACTTCTTTATCCGAAAATAAAGTTTCAAATCCTGGAATACGAGGTGTAAAGGTCAACAGACCATTACCTGTAAGTTGCGTGATACGGTCTGAAGTATATAAGTCTAATGAATTAGCCCGTGAATAATTTAATCCCATACGAGACTGACTGAGGACTTTAAAATAGCCCGCCCCAAAAACCTTTGGATCTTGGTCAAATCCACAATAACGCGCCGGAATATGTTTAATTTTCGCTTGCAAACTACGGATAAACTTGGTTCGCTCTTGATCAGATGATGAACCGCAGAATACCAGTTCATTTTCAAATTCATTTTTTTCAAAATTTTTTAGGCTATCGATAGTATCTAGACTCATATTTGGCATATAAGCCACCGTATTTCCATGACCCAACGTTTTGAGGAGTTCACCACTTGTTGTCACAAAAATAGTATCTAAATATGGCGACCATTCTTTAATAAAATTCGCTTTCTTATCCACACAAATCCAGTCTACATACCAAAATGCAATTTTAGTTTGTGGATAAACTGATTTGATTGTTTTTAATGTTTCACTGCTTAATAAAGAAGAATGTCCAATTAAAATTAAATCCGGCTCAAAGTTTTCAACAATTTTTATAACTTCTTCATTCGCCCACTTTTTGCCAACTTTTTTCGTTCTCCATACTGTTCCATAGTACGCCATATCATGAAAAGAGAAATCATAAACATGATGACCATTTAAAACCAAACCTGCCGAGATTTTTCGATCAGTATTGTAGAATTCTGCACCTGACTTTTTAAACGCAAAGTTATTAATATGTAATATTTTCATAAATTAACTCAGTAATGATCTACCTGCATCGAACAACAGATTTCTAAAACTTATCAGCAATAAAAAAACCTAGACTATCTTACAAAAAAAACTTTCAAACTTTAATAAAAATTTATGTGTATTTTTCCTGCAGCCTAAACAGTAAAATTTTAATTTTATTGATTTTTATATTTAATTATGAATCATCTCATTTCACTCTCATCTAACTCTTGATAAGAAACATACGCATCCCAATCAAAAACGGTGACATTTTGATTGTCTTCGATATTCGCCAACGATTTTTTAGGATCTAATAATGGTGTTTTCACCCCCAATAAATCTGCATAAATATGCATATAATCATAGGCACTCACAGTCTTGTTATAGTGGTTTTTTGCCTGTGCATCGCTACGTAATACAAAAAACGGAACTTGATAATTATCTTTATAATCATTATCAATGTGATATGAATCTTCATCTACGGTCATACCATGATCTGAAAAATAGGTCACACTGAAACTACGCTGATCAGCATTCAAAGTGGTATATATCTGTTCTATAAAGTGATCCAACTTATTGATCGAAGATAAATAACAATTAATCGTTTCAGGTTTATTCGCATACATACGTGGTGCATTAAACAGACGTTCACAAGCATCCGGATGTGAGCCCATCATATGAATAAAAATTACATTTTTTTGATTGGCATATTTTTTTAACTGGGCCTGTAATATTTCGACCATTTTGTCGTCATCAATATTACTCGACATATAGTTACCACTTTTCAGGAAGAACTGATGATCGGCATGAATGGCAATTTTAGAAATCGCCGTATCATTTTTCCCCATAAATCCCTGATTTGAAATCCAAATGGTGTTATAGCCCGCTTGTTTTGCTAGCGTCACAACATTTTTTGCAATCTGCGGTTCACGATTTTGATCAACCAGAGTCAGCGTTCGAGTCAGACTAGTTACTGTATTCGGTGCAGTTGCGATGTAATGATCTACAACATCTAGTGGCATCTCATTTAAAAAAGGTGTGGTATCGTCTTTCGAACCGTAGAGTGATAAATGATCTCGCTGAACACTCTCACCAATGATAATCACTTGATTGTCATAGCTAGCATTCACCTGCTGAATTTCCCAATCGATATCTTGCAAATTATCTTCAAGGAGTTTGGCCTCTTCTTGTTTATATTTAACCGTCGCCATTGCAGTTTGAATACCAAACACACTAACGCCGTTAGCAATAAAGATAAGTGTCAAAATCAGCTTGGGATAATTTCCCTGATTAGATTGATTAAAAAATAAAATATAAAAACAAAGGCTTAAGAAAATAACAAAGGCAAAAACAATATATTTAGGATCGACTACAGATAAAAACTCAAAGGCTTCATTGGTATTACTTTGAAACATCGATGCCACGATTCCCAAAGACATATGCCCTTGTAAGAACCCTGTCCCACTTGCAATATACAGGCTAATGACAAAAAATAGCGCAAGGAAAATGTACTTAAAAATAGAACTATGTAGTTGTTTTACTGCAATGAAAAAAAACGTACTTGAAAGAACCAAAACAATGAATAAAGGAGCATCTTTGATTTCAGATAAATAGTCCCAAAAACCTAAGCCAACACAAAACCCAATTGAAAGCAAAAACGGAAACAAATAGGTTTTTAGCATTGACCGGACAACCCTGTAATATTATTCAAACATTTCCAAGATAGACTGAAATGTTGGTAGAAATTTTTCGTCGGGTATTATCTATACTTTAGGGACCGAGTACAATCTTTTTGGCGATACGGTCAGTTTCTTTAAATTCGCTAGCGAGATTCAAGTCAGTTAAAGTCGTCTGTAATGACACCAAACCTTGTTTTAAAATTTCATCTACAGACTTGGTAATCCGATCTTCCTTCAACCGATCCACTTCAATCACCCCGACTTTACAACCCGCGGTGAGAGCCTCGTAAATCATTGAAACACTATCTTCAGTTACCCAAACCGCTTCGGCTTTTTGCATTTCTTCGAAAATCCAACCTTGCGGTGTGTCTTCAACTGGGAAAATCTGTACTTTTTCAATATTCTTTAACTGTTTTAATTCTGCTAAAAACGCTTTTGGTGTGCGCCGTGAAGTGGTCAAAATGATTTGTGAATTTGGATTGTGCTCGACTATTTGTTCAATCGCTTGGAGTACTTTAGCCGCATTCCACTGATGGCGTTTTGACGAGCCCCCCAAAGCGATCAAGATTCGACCATGCTGATGCCGCTCTTCATTTACAATAGGATTTAACGCACCTTGTGTGGTTAGTACTTTATTAGATGCCTGAATACCATCGTGCTGTGGAATCACAGCATAATCAAACCATGCAAACGGCAAGCTTGGCTTCATTAAAATAATGGTTTTGGCTTTGTTATACACTTTGCCTAACAGCCATACTCGAAAATGTGTGTGGCTACCGACGCCAAAAATATAGGTTGGCTCGTGTTCAACAGTATGAAGCTGATGGCTAAACAGCGCAGAAATAAGTGTCACTATAGGCAAATCATCAATTGAAATTTCTTGAAATGTGACTGCTTCCTGAGATTGGCGCTGCATGGCTTTAAATAAACCCAAAGCTTGTGAGCGATGTCCTGCTTTACCATCACTGACATAAACAATATGCATAGTCTCGTTCCAAAAAATTCAATATCTTCAAGCCAATAAAAAAGGCGAAACTTAGTTTCGCCTTTTCATCTTAACCGATCAGCTTATTTTACGTAAGTTAACCAGTGCGCATATTTAGGGTCTTTACCCTGAACCGCATTAAAGAATGCAGTTTGGATTTGCTCAGTGATTGGACCACGACAACCTTCACCAATTTGACGGTCATCATATTCACGGATTGGCGTCACTTCAGCAGCAGTACCTGTGAAGAATGCTTCATCAGCGATATAGAATTCGTCACGTGTAATACGACGTTCAACCACTTCAAAACCAAGGTCTTTCGCAATCGTAATAATGGTTTGACGGGTAATACCATCAAGTGCACCACCCGCGATGTCAGGAGTATGAATCACGCCATCACGTACTAAGAATACGTTTTCGCCTGAACCTTGACATACATAACCTTGTGGGTCGAGTAACATTGCTTCGTCATAGCCAGCATGTGCCACTTCTTGGTGGGCAAGAATTGACAAAGTATAGTTACCAGATGCTTTTGCTTTACACATGGTCACGTTTGGATGATGGTGCGTAAATGAAGACGTTTTAACACGAATACCCTTCGCCATCGCTTCATCACCAAGGTAAGCACCCCAGCTCCATGCAGCAACAACGGCATGAATTGTATTGTCAGTTGCTGCAATACCTAATTTTTCTGAACCAATAAAAATAATTGGGCGTAAATAGCAAGAAGCCAATTTATTTTCACGAACCACATCAATTTGAGCTTGTTCTAATGCTGCATGATCAAATGGGACTTTCATTTGATAAATTTTTGCAGAATTTAATAAACGCTTAGTGTGTTCTTTTAAACGGAAAATAGCCGTTCCATTCGGAGTTTCATAAGCACGGACGCCTTCAAACACACCCATGCTGTAATGCAATGTATGTGTTAATACGTGAGTTTTCGCCTCACGCCAGTCAACTAATTGTCCATCTTGCCAAATAAAACCATCACGATCAGCCAAGTTCATGGCACACACTCCAAATTTTTATACACAGTCATTTTTATCCAATGCAAACGTTGCAGTTGGATCAATTAATCTTTGCCATAGCTTGCAAACGACCACTCGGGTATCGTGCCAATCGTCAGCTGAAACTTGCATGGATTGATTCGCAAGTGCTAAACGGTGGCTCTCGGCTCGTTCACGGAGATAAGCTTGAATCAATGCTGTCGCATCGGCGCTGGATAAGCAATCCGTTCTTGCGGCATCCTCAAGGATTCGTACGTTGTCAGAGTAATGGGCGAGATCGGGATTCGACCCACTCCATGCTAATACTGCATACTGTGCCATAAATTCGATGTCAACGATACCACCTGCATCTTGTTTTAAATGAAAAATTCCATCTTTTTGCTGCTCTTTAGAAGAACCTAGATGGTCTTTCATTTTTTGGCGCATTTTTAGCACTTCTGCACGAACATTGTTCTCATCTCGTGGCTGAGTCAAAATATTGCAGCGCAAGTTTTCAATTTCAATCCGTAAACTGTGCTCACCTGCAATCGTTCTGGCACGTACTAAAGCTTGATGCTCCCAGACCCAAGCATTTTTATGTTGATATTGCTCAAAGGCTTTTAAGCTGGTCACCAATAAACCCGCCTCTCCCGAAGGTCGTAAACGTGTATCCACCTCATACACTCGACCATCTAGGGTTTGCGTGGTCATTAAGGACATAAATTTTTGTGCCACCCGCATGGCAAATTCAAAGCCACTAATTGGTTTCTGTCCATCGGTATCCGCTTGTTCGTCCATATAGTGAATAAACACCAAATCCAAGTCCGAACCATAACCCAGCTCGATGCCACCCACCTTGCCATAGCCAATTACCGCGAAAGCCGTGTGATCAATCGAACAACGCTGCCCTTCTGCATCGATTGGATAGCCATGTTTTTTGGCAACAATTTGATATGCCAAATGCAAGGTTGCATTCACCGACACTTCAGCAATATCGGTCAATGCATCCGACACTTTCATCAACGGACTTTCTGCCAAAACATCACTAGCAGCTACTGCTAAGACATTGGATTTTTTAAATAATCGAAGAACACGCATTTGGTCTTCGACTTGATCAATTTCAATTCGAAGCAGTTGTTGACGTAGAGAGTCTTCTAAATCTTTACGCTTTGGCAGCTCAAAATCCATCGATAAAAACTCATCCAACAGCACGGGATAATGCGTCAATTCTTCGCAGATCCACGGACTCACTGTTGCCATTTTCACTAATCGTTGTAATGCCCCTTTGCTCTCAATCAGCATCACCAAATAGACCGTACGGCGCAGCACCGACTCCACCAAAGGCATGAGACGTAGTAAGGCCACCTGAGGTTTATCTGACTGTAATATCGCTTCAATGAGATGTGGCCAAAAGGTTTTTAAGCGCTGTACCGCCTTGGCAGGTAATTTTTTCAGTGCATGTCCATACCAAAATTCGTGAATTAAGTTTTTGGCATCATCATCTAGAACATCGTTCAACTGTGCTTCTAAATGACTAAAACTTTCTAGTAATGGATCGGGTTCTTTTTCTTTAATAAGATGCTCAAATTGGTAAATGACTTTGGCGCGTTTCTGATTGAGCACATTCAAAAAGTCATCCCAAGATACAAAACCTAAAGTATCTAAGATACGTTGGCGGGGTTCAGGCTCATGTGGCAACGATTGGGTTTGCTGATCATTGAGTGCTTGAATCGCATGTTCAATACGACGTAAAAATAAATATGCATCCTCTAAATCAGCAACCGCGGTTTTTTCTAATAATCCAACTTCACCTAAATGATGCAGACTCACTAAACATTGACGGTCTTGCAGCTCGAGTTTTGAACCGCCATAGATGAGCTGAAAGACTTGAACAATAAACTCAACTTCACGAATTCCGCCTGCACCGAGTTTAATATCATCTTCGATATTACGACGTAGCACTTCACGTTCGATCATGGCTTTCATGTCACGCATAGCTTCGAAAGCGGTGTAATCGACATATTTGCGGAAGACGAAAGGTCGGGTCATTTCCAGTAACTCGGCGCCTTCTTTACCGCCCGTGACGATACGTGCCTTAATCCAGGCATAGCGTTCCCATTCGCGTCCATGCTGGCTTAAATATTTTTCTAATGCCGCATGACTGATTGCCAAGGCAGAACCATCACCCCATGGGCGAAGGCGCATATCTACACGGAAGACAAAACCATCTGCGGTAATATGGTCAAGCAAGTAAATTAATTTTTGTCCCCACAAAATACAGAACTGCTGTACATCAATACATTTTCGACCATTGGTTTCGCCCTGTTCATCAAAGGCAAAAATAAGATCAATATCACTTGAAAGATTAAGTTCCTGTGCACCAAGTTTTCCCATGGCAACCACAATTAGGTCTTGAACTTTCCCCTTATAGCCTAGCGGTTCGCCATATTTCGAAATCAACGGCTTTAGTGCAAAATCTTTTGCCGCACAGATGGACGCATCGGCAAAGTCTGAAAGCTCTCGCGTTAAGGTGACGACATCGGTGAGTTGATTGGCATCTTGCCAAATCCAACGAAACATCAGACGTGCGCGCAGCACACGAATTGCACGCATCCAACTATTTTCATCTTGGATATCGGCAAGGCTGCTTGCGACAAAATGTTGAATTTGTGCTGTACTGAGCGAGGTTTGAAACTGATCAATTGCATAGTCTTGTTCTAAACTGGCCTGATGGATTCCGAGCACCTGTTCAGCATATTGACTGGCACGTAATGTTTTCTGCAATTGCTCCGCATTCATTTCACAAACCCTAGCGTGATTTTTTTCTAGTTATAACAGTTGATAACGCTTAGGGAAAAGTATTTTTAGGCTTTTATACCAATAGATGCGTATTAAAGTTCACTTAAGGTCCCATCTTTATAAGGTCGCATCTTTCTGTGCACTGCTACTCTCGGTATTTAGGGTTTGATGCAGGCTCGTCGCCTGTGGCAACCAGACTTTAAATTGTGTGCCTTCACCTTCTTTCGAGTTCACCACAATTTCACCCTGATTTAAGTCCACAAAACGTTTACAAAGGACTAAACCCAACCCCGTACCACGTTCTCCTGCCGTACCTTTAATACTAACCGTCAGTTTTTGCTGAAATAAATCATCGATCTGAGCTTGGGTCATCCCCAATCCAGTATCTTGAATAGTGAATACAACCCGTTCTCCATCTCGATCGGCTGAAATCCTCACCACACCTCTACCATCGGTATGGGTAAATTTCAATGCGTTTGACACCAAGTTTTGTATCACTGATGTGATCATATTGATATCTGCATTGACTTTAATGCCTTCAGGCACGGCATTGATCAGTCGAATATTTTTCTTCACAGCCAAGCTATTTAAGACATCACTTACGATTTTTGCAGACTGATGTAAATCAAAATTAATCGGATGATAAACAAAGCGACCACCTTCTGCCATTGCCCAGTTCAACAGGCTTTCTAAGAGGTTATACGTCGATTGTGTGGTGTCATATAAATAGTCTGCAATATTTTGCACGCTTGAATCATCTAAGGTATGACGCTCCTGTGCCAAAACTTCAGAAAATCCAAGTAGACCATGAAAAGGTGCTCTTAAATCATGCGCAATAATTTGGAAAAATTTAGTCTTACTAAAATTCAGTGCCGACTGCTGTTCATAGGCTTCTTTTAATTCGGCATTTTCAACACGAAGTTGAATAATATTGACTAGACTTTGTACAAATTCTTCAACGATCTTTAATTGTTTGGCTTCAAATGCAGTGACTTGATCATCAAACAAAATCACTTTACCGATAGATTCTTGATCATATTTTAAATCGAAAGCGACTAAACGCTGATGCCCTAATCCAAGTTCTTGCATATAGTCGGAATAAGCTTGGTAATTTTCAGCGTCTCGGTCTATACGAGAATGTTCAGCAAAAAACTGATCTAGACGATCATCATCAGCTTCGGCCATAAAGGCCTTAAATATGTGCTCTGACGCATACCATATATAAGGTTCATTTTTAAATGCGAGGACAGCATTATCGACTTGCACAATACCACGCGCGAACTTTAAAAATTCTGCAATGCGGTTGTCGTCGGTATAAACCCCCATCAATAAAGACAAACGACAGGCAGTTAATAATTCGGTTTGTGTACCAATATCCAGTAAACGTAAAGCCATCCCGTTGCTCTCCTCAGGGTTTATCTTAAAGATAAAAACCAACTGTTATGTTCAAGATTAATAGCAAAAATAGCCCAAACACTCAATAACAAAACCCAACAAAAAGACAAACATCATTTACGAATGCGCTATTTAATCGAACTTTCATCCAATTAGAAAATAAAAATATCTATAAAGAACATCATATTAAATGCAATACAAAAATTAAAACAATAAAATTAGAAACTAAAATTAATTTAAATTTTATTGACTGTTTATTTTAAATCGTACTTTTCGCGTTTTATTCAAACTAAAAACATGACCAAAAGAAATATTCATTTACATAAGACCTAAAAAACTGGGTTTAATTTTCTTTAAATACATCACAAAAAATAGTGAGTTTTATGACTATTCTAGGACCAGATTACTCATCAGGATGCTCGTTTCAGTCAGCTACACTAAATGAATCTATTATTAATCTTTTCTATTAGACTAATTTATTAGTTTTTATCAGTTGTGTGTCATTTGAGCATTAAACCATACTTGCTCGCTTTTACTTTATTAAACTGAGCTAAAGATTCGTTTCATGCTTCTAATGCACATGAACTCATTCACCCAAATGACTGAAGCTGAATAAGTGCCATGCCTTATTCATCAGATATATAAGTTATCGCATAAACATTCCGCGACCGCTCAAAGTCAAACGGAGCATCAAACTCACGTCGTTCTTTAATAAAGTCCCCAACCCTGACTAATTTTTGAACTTCCGCACCAAATCTACATCTAAAAGTTAAGGCATTCGGTTTGACCTATCAACCGCTTTGCTTTACAACTAAAACTTGAACGAGCCATAAAGAACAGATCAGCCCCAAAAAAATGATATAAATTTAATTGTTCAATAGCTTTAAGCTATGAATAACAAGCTTTCAATATTTCCCTTCTCGGTTTTGCGCTAAAATTGGGCGTCAAACCGCACTTCTTTTGTATCATTTTTCTACGAAATGACCACATCACAGGATCTTGCGTTGACTGAAAAGCAATGAACCCCGATACTTTCATAGTTTTATTTAAGCAAATCGGTTCATAGAGGCGAGCCACAAGCTCGGACCTCAAAGACACAATCTAAAGCAAGGGGCTATATATGGCTGGTGGAAAGTCAACTATCATCTACACACTGACCGACGAGGCGCCATTATTGGCGACTTACTCTCTGCTGCCGATCATTGAAACCTTTACTAAACCTGCTGGCGTTGAAATCGTTAAACGCGATATCTCAGTTGCAGCACGTGTACTCGCTGAATTTTCAGACTATCTAAGCGAAGAACAAAAGGTGCCAAATAACTTGGCAGAGCTTGGACAATTAACCCAAGATCCAAGCACAAACATTATCAAACTTCCGAACATCAGTGCTTCAGTTGGCCAATTAACTGCTTGCATTAAAGAATTACAGTCTAAAGGTTTTGCAATTCCGAACTACCCAGAAAACCCAGCGACTGAGGAAGAAAAAGAAATCAAGGCACGTTATAGCAAATGCCTAGGTTCTGCTGTAAATCCTGTACTTCGTGAAGGTAACTCTGACCGTCGTGCGCCTACTGCAGTAAAAAATTACGCGAAGAAACATCCGCACTCTATGAGCGAATGGAAACAGTGGTCACAAACTCACGTTTCTCACATGGATGAAGGTGACTTCTACCACGGCGAAAAGTCTATGACTTTAGACCGCGCTCGCAATGTAAAAATGGAATTGATCACGAAGTCTGGTGAAACTATTGTTCTTAAGCCTAAAGTTGCGCTTCAAGACGGCGAAATCATCGACTCAATGTTCATGAGCAAAAAAGCACTTTGCGACTTCTATGAAAAAGAATTAGATGATTGTAAAGAAGCAGGCATTTTGTTCTCTCTACACGTAAAAGCGACCATGATGAAGGTGTCTCACCCAATCGTTTTCGGTCACTGTGTGAAGATTTACTACAAAGATGCATTCGAAAAACACGGCAAATTGTTTGATGAGTTAGGTATTAACATCAACAACGGTATGTCTGGTCTTTACGAAAAAATTGAAACTCTTCCGACTTCTCTTCGTGAAGAAATCATTGCTGACTTACATGCTTGCCAAGAACACCGTCCTGCACTTGCAATGGTTGATTCTGCAAAAGGCATCACTAACTTCCACTCACCTAATGACGTAATTGTAGATGCATCTATGCCTGCAATGATCCGTGGTGGCGGTAAAATGTGGGGTGCCGACGGCAAACAGTACGACTGTAAAGCTGTAATGCCTGAATCTACTTTCGCGCGTATCTACCAAGAAATGATCAATTTCTGTAAATGGAATGGTAACTTTGACCCACGCACTATGGGTACAGTTCCTAACGTTGGTCTGATGGCGCAAAAAGCGGAAGAATACGGTTCACACGACAAGACTTTCGAAATTCCTGAAGCGGGTGTTGCCAACATCACGGATCTGGAAACAGGTGAAGTGTTGATGTCTCAAAACGTGGAAGAAGGCGACATCTGGCGTATGTGTCAGGTGAAAGACGCACCAATCCGCGACTGGGTGAAACTTGCTGTGACTCGTGCACGCAACTCAGGCATGCCTGCGATCTTCTGGCTTGACCCGTACCGTCCACACGAAAACGAACTCATCAAGAAAGTTCAAACTTATTTGAAAGAGCACGACACTACTGGTTTAGACATTCAAATCATGTCTCAAGTCCGTGCTATGCGTTATACACTTGAACGTGTTGCTCGCGGCCTAGATACAATTTCTGTAACTGGTAACATCCTACGTGACTACCTCACAGACTTGTTCCCGATTATGGAATTGGGTACTTCTGCGAAAATGCTTTCTATCGTGCCTCTAATGGCTGGGGGCGGCATGTACGAAACTGGTGCGGGTGGTTCTGCGCCTAAACACGTACAACAACTTGTAGAAGAAAACCACTTACGTTGGGATTCTTTAGGTGAGTTCTTGGCGCTTGCGGTTTCTCTAGAAGAAATGGGCATCAAAGAAGACAACGCGAAAGCGAAACTTCTGGCGAAGACTTTAGATGCTGCAACAGGCAAACTGCTGGATAACGACAAATCTCCATCACGTCGTACTGGCGAGCTGGACAACCGTGGCAGCCACTTCTACCTTGCTAAATACTGGGCTGAAGAACTTGCTGCGCAAGACGAAGATGCAGAGCTTAAAGCGAAATTCGCTCCTCTTGCTCAAGCACTTGCTGAAAACGAAGAAAAAATCGTTGCAGAACTTGCTGAAGTTCAAGGTAAAGCCGCGGACATCGGTGGTTACTACGCTGTAGATACAGCAAAAGTAAATGCTGTAATGCGTCCAAGCGCAACTTTAAATGCTGCTCTTGAGGCTGCTCAATAAGTTGATGCAAAACTAACTCGAGTTAGTGATGTAAAAAAACCAGCGCGAAAGCGCTGGTTTTTTTATACCCTCATTTATATAGTGTTATGCCAACTCTTTCATTTAATGCTTAGATCTAAATTTTATGAATGTGAGTGATCAAAGATTAGGATTTTTCATTCAACTATAGACTAATGAGCTTATATATCATCGAGTTGTTATAATTAGCATTCTCTTAATCTTCAACACATAACTCATGAAAAAACTCATTTTCATAATCTTAACTTCATTATTCAGTGCTGATATTAAAGCAGAAGATTTCTTACAAGGGATATGTGATTCAGCGACAGACTATGCATCTAGAGCAATGTCAGCAAGACAAAATGGTATTAGTCAAAAAAATGCAAACGAATTATTGGGAACCATAAAGCACAACAATGGGGAACATGTAGATGAAATTGCTAAAGACATACTGTTAAAAGCATACTCAGCTCCAATCTACAAAACCTTAGCTGAGAAACAAAATGAGGTTAAACGTTTTACAGATAAAGTCTCTGATTACTGCTCATCGATATCAAATGATACGAATCAAGAAATCAATGAACTAAAAGCTAAAGTCGAGTCATCTAAGGTTACTGAATACAAAGTACAAAAAGGAGACACTTTGGCTTCTATTGCTATAAAGCATAATGTAGATTGGCAGGAAATTACCGAATGGAATCACGTATCCCCCGAATCACCTATATATGTTGGTCAGATTTTGAAAATTCTTCCCTCTCTATCAAAAGATATGGTCGAAGAAAAAGCCAACATCAAAGAAAAGACTACTCTATCCAAGAAAGAAGATGAGACTAAGTTAAAGAAACCCACATCACTCTCTAGCTCTGACATTGATGATGACCAATATTGTAAGGCAGAGAGTTGGTTTGCTTTACAAGCAATGACTCTTAGACAAAAAGGGGCACCAAAAACTAAAGCTCTTGAGCTTAACCACGAAATGTATATAGGCTTAAAACAAAGAGGTTATGATGACAAACAAGGATATGCTGAGCGCATTACTCAAGCCAGTCGAGCCTACACACTACCTATCAAGAAAACTGAGCAAGCAAAGAAACAAGCTATCGTGGACTTTGCTAATGAGTATTACTATAAGTGTTTAGGTAATCTTTAATTACCTTAATACTTAGGATTGAGCAATTTAGTATGCTTAATGTTAAGCCCAACTAACGGATCTAATTTTAAGCAATCAATTAGCCCATCTATTGCTCTTCCTATTTTCACACCATACATTCATTAAACCTTTTCAGTTGGTGCGTATGTTTGTTTCGAGCCAGGAGTTTGCATAACGTGATCTCTTGGAAAACAGTGCCAAGTGTGGAAAAGCGGGGGAATGGAAATTGCCCTGCTTTTCTTTTATCTACTTACCATTCCAAGCAAATATGATTGGTATCACAGAGAGACCAATTTAATAAATTTTAGCTAATTGACTAGATTCAGAGTATCAGCCTGAGAAAGTTCCAAATAAAGTGTCTCAGATTGAGACACTTTGGGTATCCAAAATATTCCTTTCACAATCCAATAATTTCGCATTTCAACCACTAATAATAATTAGTCTAGGCAAGATGTAATTTAGCCAACAGAAAGTATTGATTACCAAAAGATGATAAGCATAATCAGATCACTAGCTACCTGACACATGTAGAGTCAATGAAACTTGGTTCTTCACCTTTCCAAGATTGTAGTAATTGATAAGAGTGCAATGTGTCCAATGATATTAACTTTTAATAATAAATGGCGTGAATCAAATGGCATTTTCTCCAAACGACCTGCAAGAACATTTAACCAACTATTATGGCTTTAAGCTTAAGCTCAAACCATCTGGTGAACCAAGTAATAAAAAGGTTCACAGATTACAACATCCTACCCTAGACTTCACTTTACACATACAGGATGAAGACTACACACAAGCTAATTTCGCTCTACCATTCATCCCAAAATATACTACTAAAATCGATGAATGCTTATCAATTAAAGGAGTATCCGGTGGTTATGATTCAAATCGATCATGCTTCCAAGGTTATCCAGATAAAGAACCACTCAAGCCAACCACTCAAAAACAGGCTCTTTGCTTCACAATACATGATAGAGATGCTCTACCTCAGTTCATGAAGCTGATGTTTGCTTTAGAGCCCACTAAAGACATACAAGCAAGTATTGATGATCTTCCTCTAACTCAAACTGAAAAAGAAGCGTTAGTTAAACTTCGCCTGGGACAAGGTAAATTCCGCGAGAAGTTACTTGAATACTGGGATGGTAGTTGTGCCGTTACAGGCTGCACATTAAAAGCTCTACTAGTATCTTCTCACATTAAGCCTTGGAGTATAGATAAGGGTGCTCGATTAGATCCTTTTAATGGGTTGCTACTTTCTCCCACGTTAGATCGAGCCTTCGATCAAAGATTAATTAGCTTTAATGATGATAGGTCTATCATATTAAGCCCTGTATTAACGAATATTGATCTTGAGTTATTACATTTGAGCTCCGACCTAAAACTACGAAAGCTAGATAAAAGACACCTACCTTATCTAGCATGGCATAGAGCCAACTTAGTAAAAGAGTAACAGACCTGGAATCAAATCATAATTAAGACCTTACCAATCAAATCTGAAAACTTATTTAACTCCCACCTCAAATAAGTAACCAGACTGATTGGTAAAGTCAGTGGTTTTAACAAAGGAACTCTCTATTATTCTTATAATCAAGAGACTCGCTCAAGGCACCGGAGGTGCCTACTAGTTTCACAAGATGTAATAGACATTGCTTACATAAGTACCCATTCTCTTCTTTCCCTGTTTAATGCTCTTATTAAAAATCAACATCTCTAACCGATCTCTTATAAGGGCAGGACTAAGCTCGCTACTTAGGCTTAGATAGTCGTAAAGCTCTTTAGTAGTAACACCACCTAACCCTTTTGATGCAATAAATGATTTAATATGTTCTAACTCTTTAACAATTTGATATAGCGGATGACGGTATTTTTCAAAAATTGATAAGTCGTGTCCATCCTGCTTTGGCTCAATAATGGCTAACTCCTTGAGAAGTTGCAGCAATAGCTGAATTGTCTTTTGGGGATCTGTTTTCATCCCCTTTTCAAGCAATTCTTTGATAATTTGTAGAATAATTTGCTGTGACATGTTGAGCTCCACTCATTTTGAATGGACTCGAAATTACACTTAAGAAACAGGTCATGTCAAACTATTTTATAATTAAAAAACAATAAGTTAGTCAGCGCTGACTGATCTATTTCTCCAAATAAGTACGTACTTACGTACGTATATGAAATTTGGTATAAACCCTTTATAGCCTTTAAAATATACGTATCTTTTAACAGACAAGGAAAGTCGATATGTACCCAATATCTGAAGATACTGTCATACTTAACACCATAGCTAACTGTGTGGATAAGGCTAGTTCTATAGGGCCTTTTCGTCATGAGGATGCAAAATCTACGTTCTATGTTGAACCAAAGATGCATCGCAAATTAGAGGTAATCTGTGAATATACAGGTCTTACAAAGCAAGAGATCTACTCTAAAGCTTTAGGCAATTACCTTCGTGTTGGCTATCTTAACGATATAGACATAAGTCAATTTAAAAACGACTTAATCTAATGAAAAAGCTCCCAAGGATGGGAGCTTTTTCATTTAAGCGATCTCTCTAAACTTAGTTAGATTGTCTTGGTTTGCATATTGGTATGGCGAAAGATAGCCCTTACTCTCGATATCTAATAGGTACTGACTCCACCATTGCATCATCTTCTTTCGTTCGTATAAGTACTCTGCAACATGAGTGTAAGCACCTACTACATCATTGCGCTCCTGATGGCTCATCTGCTTCTCAATAGCATCTCTTTGGAACAAGCCACACTCACCCAAGGCTGATCGTGCCATCGCTCTAAAACCATGAAAACAGATGTCCTTTTTAGTGTCATATCCCATACGCCTTAAAGCTTCATTAAACGTATTCTCACTAAGAAAAGCAGTTCCATTGTATGAGCTCGGAAAGACTACCCCTGAATTACCACTAACTCTCTTTACTTTCTGTAGCAAGCCTATCGCATGATCAGATAATGGAACAATATGTGGCTCTCGCATCTTAGCTCCACGGTCAGAATGTTTAATCCCATTTACTTGGTTTCGCTTTGCAGGCAATACCCATTGTTGTTTATTGAAATCAATCTCATCCCAACGAGCAAATCGTAATTCAGATGAGCGAATGAAAATATGTAAGCCAAGCTCCATACATAGCTTTGTTAACTCATCCCCTGAATCAGCTCTAATCCGTCGTATCAGCTCAGGTAATCTGTGTAGTGGTAATGCAGGTCTGTGATTCTTAGGAGCTGAGAGATCAAGGCTCTCCATTTCTCGTGCATGGTTTACTTCAATAAGCCCATATTGCACGGCATAGCTAAAGATCAGAATGAGGTCCGCTCTAATTCGTTGTGCATTATCAGCACTCTTTTCATAGATATGGTTTAGCACTTTACAAAGATGTTTGGGACGAAGATCATCAATTGGGTAATGGCCTAACATTGGGAATAGATGATTTTCTAGTTTACGAATGCGCTTATGCTTTGTATGTTCTTCTAATGGTTTGCGCTTGGCATATTGTTCAAGCCATTCTCTTGCAACAGATTCAAGAGAGTGATTTACCTTATCAACCTTGTATTCACCTCTCCCAAGAACCTCATCAACCTCTTTACCTAAAGCGATTGATCGTCTGTATTCAGCACCCTTCTCTCGAGCTAGAGCCAATGGTACTTCAGGAAATGTTCCTAACTTGATCTTATGAGTTTTACCTAAATCATCTCTCAGCCGAAGTATCCAAGTTTTTGTACCAGAAGGACGTACTACAAGATAAAGACCATCTCCATCAAAGAGACTGTATTCTTTGTCTGTTGGTTTAGCTCGTTCAACTTGTCTTGCCGTTAAAGGTTTTGTAATTTTAGCCATCTGATTTCACCATGAAAAACAAGGGAAAATCAGGTACTCATTTAGGGACTTATTTGCCAGAATGACCACCTGAAATCAGGCTAATGAAGTCATTAAGTTTTGAACGAATGGTTAACGCAGATTATTGATTTTAGACAATAAAAAAAGGCTCTAAGTCTTAATGTGCTTAGAGCCTTTTTAGGTAACTGGTCCCGAGGGTCGGACTCGAACCGACACATCATCTCTGATAGTGGATTTTGAATCCACCGCGTCTACCAATTTCACCACCTCGGGAAGGTGTTGAAACGTATAATAAACTGTTTCAAAAACTTGTCAACGCATGATGTTCTCATTTGATTAAAAATAAACCGTATAAGAATTTTTAGATGGATAATCCATCAATTTCAGCGTTAAAACCCAAAAAAGCTTATACTAAGCCAAATTTCATTATCCCCTTTTCAGATTTCTTAACATGCAACTTTCTGACTTTAACTTCAATCTCCCCGACGAACTCATTGCCCGCTATCCGCTTGAAACACGTAGTGCATCACGCCTGCTCCATCTCGACATCAATGGTGAATATCACGACCATCATTTCACTGACATTTTAGACTTGCTCAATGAAGGTGACTTGTTGGTACTGAACGATACCAAAGTGATGAAAGCCCGCTTGAAAGGCAAACGTGCAACTGGTGGTGCAGTTGAAGTCTTGGTTGAACGTATTCTTGACCCAAAAACCGCACATTGCCACATTAAAGCCAGCAATACGCCTAAAGAAGGTGCGGAATTATTTATCGGTCCAGACGAAGTTAAAGTGACCGTTCAAGGCCGTCATGAAAACTTATTTGTTGTGGAATTTTCACAGCCTATTTTACAAGTTTTAGATTTATACGGTGCTTTACCGATTCCGCCTTACTTTAACCGTGAAGCAGAAGCGATTGATACCGAACGTTATCAAACCGTGTTTAACGACCCAACCAAATTGGCGTCTGTCGCAGCACCAACAGCAAGCTTACATTTTGATGAAGCGCTACTCAAAAAATTGGCGGACAAAGGCGTAAATAAAACCTTTGTTACCTTGCATGTGGGTGCAGGTACATTTTTACCCGTGCGCACCAATGACATTGAAAATCACATCATGCACAGCGAATGGTGTGACGTGTCAGAAGAATCTATGGCTTTAATCCGTGAAACAAAAGCACGTGGCAATAAAGTTATTGCTGTCGGTACTACAGCGACTCGTGCGACTGAAAGTGCCGCTCAAGCCAATGGCGGCGAACTCAAGGGTTGGACTGGTGATACACAAATCTTTATCTACCCAGGTTATGAGTTCAAAGTAGTCGATCGTTTAATTACCAACTTCCATTTACCTGAATCTACCTTGCTCATGTTAGTGTCAGCGTTGTCCAGTCGAGATAATATTTTGAATGCCTATCACCATGCCGTCGAAAGCCAATATCGCTTCTTTAGTTATGGTGATGCGATGTTAATTGATAATATTAACCATCAATAACCATGCGATGACTTAGTCCCCATGCCGATCGATTCTGTAAAGCACTCCATCCATATTCGTCGTAAGAAGAATGCTGTGGTATTTCAGAATATCGCTCGGCTTTGGGATATAGGCCGAAACGCAAAAACTCACCAAGAACTCCTCGATGGGCTGCATCCATGGAATGCACCCATTACGCTCAAATTTGAAAACTTACTCCCCTTAGCTTTAGCTGCGCTGGGTATCGGCTTCATGCTGTTTATTGTGATTCAGCCCGATCATGGCTGGGCACAGCTCTGCTTTGCTGCGGGGTTGGCCATGGTGTTCTGGGCTTATATCAGCTATGAAAAAGATGATCCGCTCGAAGAAGTTATTGCGTTTTTAGAAACCGAATGCATCGCAAAAAAATACCAATTGGCTTTTAACCGACAGCCTCAATACATTTCGATGCCACTGAATAATCTACAATTTATTGGCAATCTTAAACGTATGTTCCCCGTGTTTAAACAAGGCAGCCTTTCGAATGATATTCAGACCTTCGCGAGCACCGTTTGGGAAGACGAAAATCAGCAACAGTATCAAGTCATGGTCTTTCATTATCATTATGTGAATGAACTGAAAGTACGTGACAAAGACGGTGATGAAGTCACGGTTAAAGAAATTCATAAAGACCTGTGGGGCGTATTTGTTTTTGATATTGGTATCCATGGTCTTGCCGTATCTGCAACAGGCAAAAACTTTGGCTATCCTTATAGTTTTCCTTGGCACAGCAGCGACATTCAAACTAATCAAAAATTAAAGTTTTATGGCGAGAACCAAATGGAAATCGCTAAATTGCTCAGCCCGGGCTTTGTCCTCCGACTAGCGGATTTTTTTCAAAACCGTGAAGGTGATCTGCTATTTCATCCGAGCCACCGCATAATGTGCTATCTTGGCTCTACAGATTTATTTAAAGTCAGTAGTAAAGCAAAACGAATTCAAGATGTTTCGGCATTGCGTGGACATCTCAGAACCTTTAAATTAAATGCTTTAGAAAATTTGAAAAACGATTTAACGCAGTTTTTAAAATAGATTTCATACAATAATGTTTTAACTTACGACCTTTTATCTTGAGGATAAAATTTTATGGGGCTTTTGATCTTTGTTTTAATCATCATTGCATTGGTGATTGGTGCAATCATGATTCGCAACAATATTGTTCGACATCACAATGCAACCATTCGTGCATGGTCAGATGTAGCTAGCTATGAACGTCAAAAAATCAAAATTTTAGATGGATTACAGCCTTTGGTTGAGCAATATTCCAATTTTGAACAAGGGACTTTGGCAAAAGTCACTGAACTCCGTCAAAACATTATGAATTTGAACGTAAACAGTACCGATGTCAGCCAATTACAGCGTATTGAAGCCTTAAATCAAGATCTAATGCGCAGCCTGAATGTTGTGGTTGAAAACTATCCAGAGCTCAAAGCCAATGATATTTATCTGAAAATGATGAATGAAATTGAAGAACAAAACGAAAATGTCGGTGCGGCGATTACTATTTTTAACCGCAACGTTGAGTTGTTCAACAACCACATTCAAGTGTTTCCTAACAATATTATTAATACGCTATTGCTGAGTAAAAAAGCGGTTCGCCCTTTCCGCGATCAAGCTGCCAGCCAAAATTTTGATTATCGTCCGAACTTTTAAGTTCGGGCTTTAATGCACAAAAGTAAAAAAAATAATGATGAGGTGATCAAGCACCTCCAAAACTAGAAAGAAAAATAAAATATGCAAAATCAAATTAATGCACTGAAAAATGTGCTGATTCAGGCGTTTTTCAAACTCTATGAGCAGCACCAAGACGACCATATTTACGCATGTACGTTGGTGTTCAATCCCTATTTTTCCATGGACTATATCGCAGTCTCTACGCAGCGTAGTATTTTTGCCGAAGATGAAGATTCTGCTCAATATCTTGCAGCGCATGATCGATGGAATGTGTCGAAATGGCGCTATCGTAGCCTACTGGCTTTAAGTCAAGACTTGGCGCAGTTTAAACTGACATCTGTAAATGAAGTGGGCCATTTAAACCTTGATCCATCTTCTATAAAAAGTACGATAAAGTCTGAATCGGCTAACCATCTTTCAATCTTGCTCAATGCCATACAACAAACAAAAGTCGACTTGGTTCAGTCCTACGGCATAGAACTGGACAATATTCTGTTTTTTATCACGGTCCAGACACAGCCCGAAATAGAAATTTATTCAGCTCAGGTTTTAAATACTCCAAGCACACAACTTGACGATTTTCTCAAATCCAAACAACCACTCAAGCTCGACAGCTTACCCAAGCGTATGAAGCTGTCTCAGTATGATAAAGACCTGCTGATTGATTTAGCACAAATCGTTGAAATACAACCTTATAACTATTTACATGTAGCTAATGAAGTCTATCTTTTAAGCTTAGAAAAAAGCTATGCAACCACGAATCCTTATATTCAAAAGCTTATTGACAGTATCGTGGCCATGACATCGGACCCGAAAGGCACATTTGCGATGGAAAAAGAAGAAATTTTGCAGCGAATTAACCAGTTCTATTTTAATGCCAATAGTTCAGATGAAGCCTTGTCACAAGACGCAATCTATAAATTTACAGACTTAACACCCGACAAAGCTAGCGTTTAACCGCAGAATCAAGGAAAATAGAGCACTTTTAGCACTCTTACCATCAGCGAACTGTTTTTTCGCCTTGATCTGGACCTTGTATGAAGTTTGAAAAATTGGCGCAATCGGGCCGTGCTCGTCGCGGCCGTTTAACCCTTGAACATGGTGTTGTTGAAACACCTATGTTCATGCCTGTCGGTACTTACGGTACTGTAAAAGGCATGCTCCCACGTGACATTAAAGAAATTAAATCCCAAGTTATTTTGGGCAATACCTTCCATTTATATCTTCGCCCAGGCCTAGATGTCATTCGTGAACATGGTGGTTTACACCAATTCATGAAATGGAATAACCCGATTTTGACAGATTCAGGCGGTTTCCAAGTCTTCAGTCTTGGCGCTATGCGCAAAATTAAAGAAGAGGGCGTGACTTTCCGCTCTCCGATTGATGGCTCTAAAGTCTTTTTATCTCCTGAAATTTCGATGGATATTCAGCACACACTGAATTCTGACATCGTGATGATTTTTGATGAATGTACGCCTTATCCTGCGACACATGAAGAAGCGCAAAAATCCTTGCAGCTTTCATTGCGTTGGGCGAAACGTTGTAAGACTCAACATCATGACGTGCTGAAAAACCGTAATGCACTATTTGGTATTATCCAAGGCGGCATGTATGAAGATTTACGTGATGAATCTTTAAATGGTCTCAAAGAAATTGATTTTGATGGTTATGCCATTGGCGGCTTGTCTGTTGGCGAACCTAAAGAAGAAATGATCAAAGTATTGGATTATCTTCCAGAGAAAATGCCTGCGGATAAACCACGTTACTTGATGGGTGTCGGTAAACCAGAAGATATCGTAGAAGCGGTTCGTCGCGGTGTCGATATGTTTGACTGTGTAATGCCAACTCGAAATGCACGTAATGGTCATTATTTTGTGACCGACGGTTTAGTGCGTATTCGTAATGCCAAATATCGTCATGATCAAAGTCCACTTGACCCACATTGCGACTGTTATACATGTACAAACTTCACCAAATCTTATCTCTTCCATCTTGAGAAATGCGGCGAAATGCTCGGTTCGATGCTCGGTACTATTCATAACTTACGTTATTACCTGCGTCTGACTGAAGCGATGCGTGATGCACTCGATAACGGTACATTCGATGAATTTGTTCAGGACTTTTATCGTCGTCGCGGCATGGAAGTGCCACCTTGTCCTCAAGATTAATTCTTTCAGCATTTGCGCTGAAGAAAAAGACAAGGTAAATTGCTGAACAAGTCCAATTTATTTATCAAAGTATTGATAACCAGTTTTTTTAGTTTAGGAAAATGAAATGAGCCTTTTTATTTCTACTGCTCACGCGGCAGGTGAAGCTGCACAGCAACCAAGCATGATGGCAAACCTGTTGATGATTGCGGTATTTGTCGCAATCTTCTACTTCTTGATCTGGCGCCCTCAATCAAAACGTGCAAAAGAACATCGTGCACTAATTGAAAGCCTAGGTGTTGGTAGTGAAGTTGTTTTTGCGGGCGGTTTAATGGGTAAAATCACAAAAATCGAAGGTGATTTTGCAGTTGTTGAACTGAACCGTGGCGTAGAAGTAAAAGTACAACGCGCAAGTGTGATTTCAGTTCTGCCTGAAGGCACTCTAAATAACCTTTAATCAAAAAATAAGTCGTGCACCCGCACGGCTTTTTTCATTTTAAGAAGAAAACGAATGCGTTACCCAGCATGGAAATATCTACTGATTCTAGTGGTACTAGTCATCAGTACATTATATGCCCTGCCAAGTTTGTATCCTGATGAACCTGCTGTTCAAATTTCAGGTGCCAAAGCCGGTACCCAGATTGATCAAAGCATCGTACAAAAAGCAGAGCAGATTTTAAAATCTGAAAATATTGCCAGCCATGACAATAGCTTCACCAATAATGCCGCTTTATTACGTGTTGATTCGAGCGAACAACAATTAAAAGCGAAAGAAGCACTACGTCGTGGGCTCGGTGAAAATTATGTCGTCGCACTGAACCTTGCGCCTACTACGCCAGAATGGCTACAAAAAATTGGTGCTAAACCAATGAAGCTAGGTCTGGATTTACGTGGTGGTGTACATTTCCTACTTGAAGTGGATATGGATAAAGCCATTTCACAACGTATGGAAACGTCTGCGGCTGACTTACGTCGCCAACTTCGCGACAATAAATTAAAATTCAATAGCTTATCTTTGAACAACAACACCATTACGATGCAATTTGCAAATAATGATGATCGTTCTGCAGCTATGGATTTCCTTCGTCGTAACGGCAATGAATATACTCAACAAGCGGTTGCAACAACTGAAGGTTCAACACTACGTTTAAGCTACACAGATACACGTAAACAAGAAATTCAGTCTTATGCTGTCAACCAAAACTTAACAACTTTACGTAACCGTATTAACGAGTTAGGTGTAGCGGAAGCATTAGTACAAACTCAAGGTAGCAATCGTATTGTGGTTGAATTACCGGGTGTGCAAGATACTGCTGAAGCAAAACGTGTACTTGGTCGTACTGCGAACCTTGAGTTCCGCTTAGTTTCTGATTTAAATGATCAATATATCGATCCTTACACAGGTCAAGCAAAAGGCTCATTACCGCCAGGTACAGAAGCTTTTGCTTATGAATCTTTGGACAGTGGTCGTCAATTATTGCTTAACCGTAACCGTATCTTAACAGGTGAACGTGTACAAAATGCGTCATCAGGCTTTAGCCAAGATACAGGTGGTGCTGAAGTAAACATTACTTTGGACACTGCGGGCGGTAAGTTGATGTCTGAAGCTACTCGTAATGCTGTAGGCAAACGAATGGCTGTTCTGTTCATCGAGAACAAACAAAAAATTAGTTATGTTGCAGATCCTGCAACAGGTACACAAACTGAAGTTCGTACACCTTATACCGAATCTGTGGTCATCAATGCGGCAACTATTCAAGCCGTATTAGGTTCTCAGTTCCGTATTACTGGTCTAGATTCACCTCAAGAAGCGTCTGAACTTGCATTGATGTTACGTGCAGGTGCTTTGGCAGCGCCAATGTACTTCGTTGAAGAACGTGTGATTGGTCCGAGTCTCGGTCAAGAAAATATTGACAAAGGCGTATTATCAACTCAAATCGGTTTCTTATTGGTTGCGATTTGGATGGTGGTCTTCTTCCGTGTGTTCGGTTTGATTGCCAACTTTGCTCTCGTGGTTAACCTTGCCATGATTTTAACCATCATGTCTTGGATTGGCGCGTCCCTCACCCTTCCGGGTATTGCAGGTATCGTGATTACCATTGGTATGGCGGTCGACGCCAACGTACTGATCTGTGAGCGGATACGAGAAGAAATTAAATGGGGTGCCTCGCCGAAACAGGCGATTGTTGCGGGTTATGATCGTGCGTATAACACCATCTTTGACTCCAACTTAACCACATTCTTAGTGGCTTTCATTCTGTTCGCAATTGGTACTGGCCCAATTAAAGGCTTCGCGGTTACCCTAATGATTGGTATTGTCTGCTCAATGTTCACAGCAATTACTGTGACACGTGCAATCGTACAAATCATTTATGGTAAAAAACGTAACCTGAAGAAGTTGAGCATTTAGGAGATCGAAGATGACTGAAAATACTCAACCGAAACAATACGGCCGTCCGGACAACGAGCGCATTATTCCATTTATGAAGATTGCCAAACCGGCAGCCTTGATATCGATTATTTTAACGCTCGCAAGTATCTTTTTTATTTGCACCAAAGGTCTAAACCTCGGTTTGGACTTTACTGGCGGTGTGGCAGCAGAGTTGAACTATAGTCAACCAGTAAAATCTACCGATGTGAGCTCAGCGCTGACAAAAGCTGGTTTTAAAGACCCTGTGGTACAAACCTTAGGATCTGACCGCGACCTGATGGTTCGTATGCCAGTTCAAAAAGACATTGAAGCTGAAGACCTAACCAAAGCCATTACGACTGCCGCTCAATTGCCAGGCAATAAAGCAGAAGTACATAAAGTTGATGTGGTTGGTGGTCAAGTCGGTAATGAACTCTATGTGCGTTCTGCGGGCGCTGTAGGTCTTGCCCTACTGCTCATGCTGGTTTATGTCACTATTCGCTTTGAGTTCAAACTTGCAATGGGTGCTGTATTGTCTTTATTCCACGATATCGTGGTAACCATTGGTATCTTTGCCATGATGCAGTGGCCGTTTGACTTAACAGTTTTGGCTGCGCTACTCGCGATTATTGGTTTCTCGCTCAACGATAACATCGTTGTATCTGACCGTATTCGTGAAAACTTCCGTAAGATTCGCGGTGCTGAACCTCTTGAAGTTGTGAACAGTGCTTTGACTGAAACACTTCGCCGTACCATTCACACCTCTATGACACTGTTACTGGTTGTTGTGGCGATGATGGTACTGGGCGGTGATGGTCTGAAATGGTTCTCTGTTGCAATGTTTGTTGGTGTATTTGTGGGTACATATTCATCAATCTACATTGGTACAGCCTTCGCGTTATGGCGTGGCCTGAACCGTCAAGACTTCATTGTACAAGTGAAGCCTGAATTTGAAGAAGAAGAGATTCCTTAAGCTTTTCAACTTATAGTTCAGATCAAAACCCATCTTCGGATGGGTTTTTTTATGCGACTACCTTAAATAAATGAGCTAGGCAAAATCGCAATAATAGGATGTAACTTTTTAATATCGGATTGCAGGAATTCTACCTGTCGTTTTTGGTCTAGACTTGCAAATTGCCATGTATCATCTGTTTGCTGTATCACGTTTAAAATTAAATTTAAGCCATTTCGCAAATATACACAGGCTAGATCCGATCTCTCTACCCCTCGCCGTTCATCACAGACCACAAGCCAACCCTCTTGTAATATAGGTGCATAATACGACGCTGTGATGATAATGAAATACAGGTCTTGAGTGTTTTTAAATAATGCTGAATATTGAGATGAATCATTTGAAATCGGTTTTAACGAAAATGCCTGTGTCTCAACCACCTGCATTTCAAAAAGGACCAAGCTTGCTTGCTCCTCAGTGCACTTGTCTTGTTCTATAAACTGAACCTCATTATCTAAACTTCCCTTAATGAGTCCCAATTGTGACTCTAATTCACGTGCAAATTTCTCTCCAATCTGCCGATGACTATTTAATAATTGGGAAATTAAAGGAACCGCTAAGCCAAAATGTTCACACACAGCTTTACCATTTTTAAAGGGGCCTGTTGCAACCCAATGGTCAATGGCTTGTGTTAGATTCTGTCGACGCTTTTCAAAAAGCTCTGAAGGCAGCATAAGTATTCAATTTTATAATTTCTCTCCCCCAATATAATAAAAAACCCGCATGCAGCGGGTTTTTTATACAACTTTATTTTTAGCTACCTTGTACCAAGCGACGTGCGCTGATAATGCCCGGTTGTTGCTCTAGACGTGCCAATAGTTTCGATAACTGCGCCAAGCCCTTCACTTCAATCAACAGCTTCATATTGGCAATACCATCACTCTCGGAAATGGTATTCACCTGACGAATATTGATTTGGTCTGAGAAAATCACTTGAGTCAGATCTTTAAGCAAACCACGACGGTCATAAGCTTCCACCACGATTTGCACACTTTGACCACGAGTTGGTTGCATTTCCCAATCCGCTTCAACCGCACGTTCAGGCTCTTGCCCAATCATACGGATATAATCCGGACATGCGACCTTATGGATACTTACGCCACGATTCAGGGTGATATAACCAGCAATCGATTCACCATGCACAGGCTGACAACACTGAGCAATGTGTAGTTCTACATTGTCCAAACCATCAATCAAAATACCATGCGCCGAAAGCGTATGACTTGCACGTGGGTTCAAGGTTGGTTTTAACACCAGTTCAGGCTCATCCTGATCGAGGTGCATATGACGGTTAACCTGATTGATTAAAGCATGCAAGCTAATGTCACCACTCACCAAGCCAATCAATATATCTTCACCCAATTTCACATTAAAATGATTGCAGTAATCATTCAAATCGATACTTTTCGGGTGAATCGCCAAACGTGACAATTCTTTATTAAGAATCTCACGTCCCACTTCCAAGTTTTTACTACGGTCTTGCTGACGGAACCAATGACGCAACTTATCACGTGCACGAGCCGTCTTGATATAACCCAGCGAGTTTACCAACCAATCTCGGTTAGGCTCACGATCTTTCTTGGTTAAAATCTCGACCTGTTCCCCAGTTTTTAGGGTATAGGTTAAAGGTACATAACGTTGGTTCACCCGTGCTGCATAGCACTTGTTGCCCACTTCAGTATGCACATGATAGGCAAAGTCAAGCACGGTCGAACCGCGTGGTAATTCTTTGATATCACCATCACGACTAAACACATAGATTTTCTCAAAATCTTCAAACTCTTGGATTTGTTCGAAGTTTTCAGAAGCCTCATCTTCTTTATGGGCGCTAGCATCATTTCGTTCTTGATAATGTTCAAGCACTGCACGTAAAGAATGTAAGCGATGATTAAATGAATAATCTGTGGTTTTAGAACCTTCTTTATAGTTAAAGTGCGAACACACCCCGAGCTCAGCTTCTTCGTGCATATTATGTGTACGAATTTGCACTTCTAAAGATTTGTTCTCTGCAATCACGGCCGTGTGCAGTGAGCGATAACCATTGGCTTTCGGGTTGGTAATATAATCATCGAACTGATGCGGAATATGACGCCAAATCTGATGAACGATCCCCAGTGTGTGATAACACTCAGGTACATTATCCACCAAAACGCGAACTGCTCGAATGTCATAAAGCTGATCAAAGCTCAGGTTCTTACTCTTCATTTTTCGATAAATCGAATAAATGTGTTTCACCCGTCCATTAATCTCGGCCTCAATGCCATGATCTAAGAGTTCTTTACGCAACTTTTCTGTCACGAACTGAATATATTGCTCACGCTCTAAACGTTTTTCATTCAGTAAAGAGGCAATTTCTTTATAGCGTTCAGGTGCTAGATAACGGAAAGCAAGATCTTCAAGCTCCCACTTAAGCTGTGCAATCCCTAAACGGTGCGCGAGCGGCGAATAAATGGTTAAAATTTCTCGTGCGACACGCTCTTGTCGCTCTTTGGTTGAGTGCGCCAACTCACGTAATGCATAGGTACGTTCAGAAAGTTTGATTAATACAACACGAACATCTTCGGTCACAGAGATCAGCATTTTATAAATGCCGGTCAAATGTTCACGCTGATTATTATTAAAATGATCTTCTAGACGTTTATTTTGCTCGATCAGATCAGACAACTTACCCATGGCAAGCGTGCCTTTCACCAAAGCATGCACTTGATCGCCAAATTTGCTTTGGACTTCTTCTAAACTGGTTACGCCTTCACGAACACTTCGATACAGCATGGCTGCTGATAACGTATCTTCATCCGCATACAGATGAGCAAGAATATCCGCCATTTCAATACCGGTATAGAAGGTATTCGAGCGATGGTTGACCGTTGTTTCAAGTTCATTCTGTAAGGTCAGATGGGCAACTTCTTCGAGTTGCTTTAGAGGAGCCCCGTCAAACATGCCACTCACACGCTCTAGCCATTCAGCCAAATCATGCTGTGCTTGCTCGGCATGTTCTACAGTCGTTTCCTGAGACAGCTCATTGAGACGTCCAGGTAATTGTTCACGTACTGTGACCATACCCTACTCCTAGTTTTCTACGCTTCATAACTTTTAATCGTTTATCTGATTTTCTTTTTCGAACAAAGCAATCGATTCGACATGCCCTGTATGGGTAAACATGTCCATGACACCCGCTTTTTTCAAACGGTAGCCTTGTTGTACCAGCATTCCAGCATCGCGTGCTAGTGTTGCAGGATTACATGACACATAAACGATTCTTTTTGCACCAAATTTGGGCACATAACGCATTATTTCTTCTGCACCAGATCGTGGTGGGTCTATCAATAATGCATCAAATCCTTGTTTTGCCCAAGAATGATGCGAAAAATCTTTTGTTAAATCTTGTGAATAAAATTTCAGTTGCGAAAGGCCATTGTTTTGTGCATTTTCTGCACCACGCTGAACCATTTCTTCACTCCCTTCAACTGCAACGACTTGACCCGTTGAACCCACACATTGAGCAAGTGGTAAAGAAAAGTTTCCTAAACCACAAAACAGATCTAGAACTCGCTCACCTTGTTGTAACTGAAGCAATTCACATGCCAGTTTCACCATTTGCGGATTAATCGTGGAATTCACTTGCGTGAAGTCTTGAGGATTAAAGCCAAATTCCACACCAAAGTCACTTAGACCATAGTGCAGACGCATCGGTGCATCGGGATGATCCACACGATGTAAGCTGTCTGGCCCTTCAGGTTGTAAGTACAGTTGCCACTCTTTATGTAACGCAAATTTTACTAATTGGTTGACATCTTCCGCGCAAAGTTCCGCCGTATGACGAATCAGGAGAGCAATTTCTTGATCTCCCATGGCCAGTTCCATATGCCCAATATCTGCTTTACCTTGCAAACCTTGTAACAGTTGTTTGAGTGTGGTGATGGAGCCAAACTCACGATCCAACACCATACAACGGTCAATCGAAGTCAGTTTATTTGACTGGCTCTCACGAAAGCCGACCACGAGCTTATCTTTTGCAGGTAGGTAACGCACACCGATACGCGCTTTGCGACGGTAATCTTCACGCAATGAACGTAACGGAGCTAACCATTGATCAGGTTGTATCCCTGCAAAATGTTGCAAATGTGATTGTAAAACGTCTTGTTTTAAACGAATTTGCTCGTCGGGATGGATATGTTGCATGCTACAACCACCGCAGACCCCATAATGTGGGCAGGCCGGTTTTACTCGTAGTGTAGACTCTTCACTCAGCAACTCCAGACTGTCTGCTTCTTCAAGGCGCTTAACGACATTGGTAATACGCGCACGCACGGTTTCACCCGGCAAGGCATAACGGATAAAGACTTTCTTACCGTGTTTTTCTGCAGGATGATCTGGATGCGTCCCAAAGTGCGCTATGCCTCGCCCCTCATGTGAAAGCGATTCAACCTGAAATGTATAAATGGGTTGTTGGGCTTTTTGGGGTTTGGCTTTGTGTTTCATGCGTACCTAATGTGTGGAAGATGGGAAATCAGATTGGGTGAATTCGGTACGTTGCGAGGTTTGCTGCCATACCAATAAAAAGTCAGCGTGTTGCGGCTGAGTTTGTAAATATTGAATCGTACTTTGAATCAAGTGCTGATGATCATTTAACAATAACTGTCCTTTCAGCAACAGCCAGCGTAAATAAATCAACCATGTATTGAGCACATCACCTTCACAGTAGCTGGTCAGTTCCATCCACTGTTGTTCACGTACATATTCAGGCACATGGTAGCCACCATCACCACGTTTACCGGGGAAACCAAGTAAATGTGCTGCATCGTCGAGCTTTTGAAAATGACGACCATGGAACATGGCCATGACATCCATCAAATCTACATGACGATGATGATAACGATTCTGGTAGTTATTATAGCGCTTTTGCGTATCAATCTCGCCCTGATCGAACAAACTTGGTGCAGATAGTCCGTGATACATGGCACGGAACAAAATCACAGGCAAATCAAACTGTGAACCGTTCCAACTGACCAAGGTCGGATGACGCTTTTCAAAAATAGAAACGAATTTTTTTAAAATTTCAGCTTCGCTATTGTCTTCACGGCTAAATGAAAACAACTTCATGCCCTTTTCATCAATCCATAGTCCAGAGATACAGACAATTTCATGCAAGGCCAAACGCTGAAAATCCGTGCCCGCCTCTTGGCGACGCAGTTTAGTCAGCGCAGCATCTAGATCCACCTCAGGCAGATCCAGTCCATACAAATGCGCACCTGACTTCAAATCTGTCAGTGTTTCGATATCAAAAATTAAAACAGGTAAACGCATAAGTACTCACCAGTGCCGATCGGCCACTGTAATTATTCAAGATCAACAACAGAGAATAGACCAGTAGACAAGTAGCGGTCACCACGGTCACATACGATGCAAACAATCACGGCATCCGGATTTTCTTCAGCCAATTTAACTGAAGCCCATACCGCACCACCCGATGAGGTACCTGCACTGATACCTTCTGTACGTGCTAAACGACGAGCCGTTTTTTCCGCTTCAATTTGCGGAATATCCATAATAAGGTCAACGCGTGAAGGATCAAAAATCGTAGGAAGATATTCTTGTGGCCAACGGCGAATACCAGCAATGTTTGAGCCTTCAGACGGTTGTAAACCAACAATTTGAATATCCGGATTTTGTTCTTTTAAATATTTCGAAATCCCCATAATGGTCCCGGTGGTTCCCATTGAGCTGACGAAATGTGTAATTTTACCGCCTGTTTGTTTCCAAATCTCAGGCCCCGTAGTGAGGTAATGTGCTTCCACATTGTCCGGGTTACCAAACTGGTTTAGGACTAAACCTTTGCCGTCTTTTTCCATTTGAAGGGCAAGATCACGTGCTTCTTCCATGTTTTCAGATTCGATCAGTTCAGCACCGTAGGCACGCATGGCATCTTTACGCTCTTGGCTAGAACTTGCAGGCATGATCAAGGTCATTTTATAGCCACGCATTGCTGCAACCATAGCTAAAGCAATCCCTGTATTTCCGCTCGTCGCTTCAATCAACGTATCACCCGGTTTAATCTGACCACGCTTTTCCGCTTGCATAATCATGTTATATGCAGGGCGATCTTTGACCGAACCCGCTGGGTTATTGCCTTCTAACTTGGCTAATACTGTTGCTTGAGTATGACTTGCCAGACGCTGTAAACGCACTAACGGCGTGTTGCCGACGTAATGGTCTAATAAAAAATCGTCTGCTTGAAAATCAGGGGTTGTATTACTCATTATTCACACCTATATCGAGGTGCGCCTATTGTATGAAAAAATGCCTTTGCCTGCACCCATTTGCCTCGCTTTTTCGCGAAAGTGATTAAAGCGCAATCAGTTTTAAATAATCCATGCTAATATTCGGGGCATAAGGAATAAACTGCTTAAACCATGTCAAATATCAACAAAAAGCTTTTTAAACGCCTACACTTAAATCATGCCTATGGTCAGTTGATTGCACTTATTTTCGTGCCGATCACCATTTTGGCTTGTGTCGGTGCGATGTTGGTAATAACAGAAACCTCCAATGCAGCCAAAGCACAACAAAAACAAATGGCTGTCGCGATCCTGACGCGTTATCAACCGACATCAGAATCTGCCATAGAGTTGCTCAACCATTATCCGTGGCAGTTTGATCAAGCTCGTAATGCCATGCAAAGCATGTTGAACGAAAAACATTTGATTCGTGCCGCGATTTTAGATCTCAAAGGCAACAACCGCCTGAGCATTGGCTTTCAAGATCAAGATATTTGGCCTGCTTTAAACAGTAAGGCGTCTTTTATCGGACCGATTGCACATCAGGGCAACCATATTTATGCCCTGAAAATTTCAGACTCAACCCAGACCCCAGCATGGTTAAGCATTGAACTGGACAATCAACCGCTGCAAATTGCCCGCTATCGCGTGTTAATCGTGTTGATTGCAACAGGCTTATTGACGCTCTTATTACTTTTGCTGTGTTTGAATTTTTATTCACGTCGTTGGATCGCACCAATGTACGAAATTCGCATGCAGTTACAACGTTTAAATGCCGACACTCTAGATCAGCACATGATCATTAACAGTACTGGAGAACTCCGGTTATTACAGCGTGATATAGCCAATGTGGTTAAACGCTTACATTTCAGTTTCTTAGAGCTACGTGAACATACCGAACAAACGGAAGATGACTTAAGACGCACGCTTGATACTTTAGAAGTGCAAAATATTACCTACCGCCAAGCACGTGACCAAGCAATTCAAGCCAACCAATCAAAATCGGTGTTTTTGGCCAATATTTCCCATGAACTGCGCACACCGCTGAACAGTATTGATGGCTTTATTCATCTTTTACTGCGCCAAGGCAACCTCAGTAATGAACAAAATTTATATCTACAAACGATTCGTAAATCTTCTGCGCATTTATTGGCTTTAATTAATGACGTGCTTGATTTCTCCAAAATCGATGCAGGCAAACTAGAACTCGAAACTGCGCAATTCGACTTAGAAGAAGCCGTCTTTGATGTAATGGATATGTTGTCGCCATTGGCAGCACAAAAACACATCGATATGACCTTCTACTATGCGGACAATGTGCCGAAATTTGTGGTTGGTGATGTCCTACGCTTCAAGCAAATTTTGACCAACTTAATTTCAAATGCAATTAAATTCACTCCAGATGGTGAAATTATTGTCCGTGTCCGTATGGAGCACGATGACATCGGTCAATGTCTGCTGCACTTTAGTGTACAAGACAGTGGTATCGGCCTAAGCGGTACCGACCGTAAGAAACTGTTTGAATCCTTCTCGCAAGGTGATGCATCTGTTACCCGTCAATTTGGCGGTACAGGTTTAGGTCTTGCCATCTCCAAACAATTGGTCAGCCTAATGCATGGACAAATTGGTTTTGAAGATAACCAAGAACGTGCCCCAACAGAAAAAGGCTCAACCTTCTGGTTTACTGCGCGCTTTGTGGTCGATGAAGAAATTGAAATTGTGCATCCACAATTTAGCAATCTACAAGTCGTTTCCTACTTAGCACATCCAGCAACCGCCAATGTCCTGCGTCATTACTTAGAAAATTATGATGTTGAACATATTGAAACGCAGTCAATCCTAGATTTATTTAGCCGACTCAATCAGTTGCAAACCAATGAAAATACTTGGTTAATTGTTGACCATAGTGGTGACTCCGAAGCTTTACTCAAAGAAATTCGTCATCGGTATAGCGGTAACTTAGCTGTTTATGGCTACCAAATGATGCTCGATCCAAGCATGTTGAACGAGTACCGTGCTCGCCCATTGCATCAACCACTCAGCCGTACAGCGCTGATTCAGTTATTGAGTAATGAGCCTTGGTTTGATCAAGAGCAGCATGAAGAATTTAATGGTCAAGGTCTGCACATTTTGGCTGTCGACGACCATTTGCCAAACCTGATTGTGCTTGAAGCCCTGCTCTCTGAGTTAAATGTGAAAACCACCAAGGCTTTGAGTGGACAAGAAGCCATTGAAATCATTCAAGCTCGCCAACAGCAAGGGTTGGGGGCTTTTGACCTCATCTTTATGGATATTCAAATGCCTGTGATGTCAGGTGTCGATACCACGCGTGCCATTCGTTCTCTTGAGTCGACTTTTGAAAATCATAAGCGCCTTCCAATTATCGCTTTGACGGCACATGCGCTCTCTGATGAAAAACAAAAGCTCCTACAAAGCGGTATGGATGACTATGTCACCAAGCCTATTCAAATGGATCAAATTATTCAAATCTTGACCCAATGGACTACCGATAACTTTAAGAAAGTGCCCGTTTTAGAGCGAAGTTCGGTGATTGAAGCCCTAGAGCCAAGTATTTTAGATTGGCAGCAAAGCTTGCAGTTGGCCGCGAATAAAGAAGACCTTGCGGTCGATTTACTGAAAATGCTCGTCGATAGCTTTGAACAAGAAATCCATGAAATGGCACAGCTCATCGAAGATGAAGATTTTCCACAATTAGAGCATGTGCTACATCGGCTTTATGGCGCAACCCGCTATGTGGGCGCTCCGACCCTCCAAGAGGTTTCAGGTCAATTTGAGCAATTTGTATCGACCTTACGTAAGGAACGCCGTAAAGCGGATGATGCTTTTGTTCAAGAAACCCTGAACCGTTTTGATGAGTTAAAAAATGTCATGGGGCAAGTTGAACACGCAGCTCAACAAATCTTAGCCAAACAAAATAATTAAGCGCAGTCCGACTAAAGTCAGTGCCGTCCAGCTTCTGTTGTGACTGCACTGTCATGTATCCTGTCAGGGTGCATGCTATGCTCGGGCGCAGTAACAACAAGAGTAATTACCATGACTTTATTACGTGTAGAAAAAAATAATGGCATTGCAACGGTTTACTTAAACCGTCCAGAAAAACGTAATGCAATGAGCTTTGCATTGCTCAAAGAATTGGTCAGCACCGCTGAAAAATTAAAAAAAGATCGTAGCTTACGCTGCGTCATTTTAACGGGTGAAGCCAATGTATTTAGTGCTGGCATTGATTTGGCTGACCTGAATGATCCGAAAAATCGTGCCTATGCTGCGTGGGAACTGTTAAAGCCCGGTCAAAGTTTATTTCAAAAAGCCTTTCTGATTTGGCAGCAACTTCCTGTTCCCGTAATTGCAGCACTTGAAGGCTTTTGTTTTGGTGCAGGCATGCAACTTGCCTTGGCTGCCGATATCCGTATTGCCCACCCGAAAACGCAAATGTCAATTATGGAAAGTCGTTGGGGCTTAGTTCCTGATATGGGCTTAACTCGCTCACTCAAAGGTGTGATAGGACTGGATTTAGCCAAAGAATTAACCTTAACAGCACGTATTTTTGACGCAGAATATGCCAAGGATATTGGCTTAGTGACGCATTTAAATGATCAGCCTTTGCTTCAGGCGCAGCAATTAGCCGAAGAATTATCACAACGTTCACCAGATGCCTTGGCAGCAGCAAAACAAGTGCTAGATGCCATGGAACATAGTCCAAAACGATCTTTACGCTTAGAAAAAATCTGGCAATTTAAATTACTGCTCGGCAAAAACAGCCAATTGGCACGTAAAAAAGACAAGAACCCAGAGGTTCAGTTTTTACCACGCCAATATAAGTAAAATAGTCACACAGGATAGATTGAGTACCGCATATGGCTTTTGATCGTAATACAAAAATTGCATTTCTAGGTATGGGGCTGATGGGTAGCCGTATGGCCACGCGTCTCATTCAGGCAGGATTTGAAGTTGCGGTGTGGAACAGAACTGCTGCTGCGTGTGATGAGTTGATTGCGATTGGCGCGACAGCGCTTCAATTGGAGAAGATTGCCCATTATCCTGTGGTTTTATCTTGTCTCGCAGACGATGCTGCTGTTGCTGCGGTATATGCAAGCATCGAAAATCATTTAGCGGCAGGACAAATTATTGTCGACTTCTCGAGTCTTTCTGTGAATCAAACTCATCAATTGGCTCATGCTGCAAAGTTGAAACAAGTCACTTGGATTGACTCTCCTGTTTCTGGAGGCACAGCCGGTGCTGAACAAGGCACTTTGGTGATCTTTGCCGGTGGTGATGCTGAAACGATTCAAGATTTGAGTCTGATCTACAATGTTTTATCTCAACGTGTTACTCGCATGGGCGACTCAGGTACAGGTCAAGCCACCAAAACTTGTAATCAGCTGATCGTCGCTGCCAATAGCACATTAATCGCAGAAGCTGTCGCATTGGCCGAGAAATCAGGTGTAGACACCACGTTATTAGCACCAGCACTTGCCGGTGGTTTTGCAGATTCAAAGCCTTTTCAGATTTTAACTCCACGTATGGCAACGCATCAGTTCGAGCCCGTGCAATGGAAAGTTCAAACTTTATCTAAAGACCTGAATAATGCAGTCCAACTGGCTGCCCAGTTTGAATTAAGCATCCCTGTTGCCAGCCTTGCTTTATCGCAACTCAAAGCCCATCAGGACAATGGTTTTGCAGAAAAAGATTTAGCCACCATCATTCAACATGTCGAACAAAACTAACGACTTTCACTTTAGAAGTAAATTGCTTCAAGGACGATATACATGACACAGCTCGCGGTTAATTTATCCATGATTTTTACCGAAGTGCCGTTGTTAGAGCGTTTTGCTTTGGCTCGTGAACACGGTTTTAAGCATGTAGAAATTCAGTTTCCGTATGAGCTGAGTATTGAGCAGATCCAAACCCAACTCACCATCAATGATTTAAGCCTGTGTTTAATCAATGTCCCTGCGGGTGATTTGATGCAAGGCGGTGATGGTCTTGCTGGAGTTCCGGGGCGTGAAAATCAATTCCATCAGGCCTTAGAACAATGCATTCGCTATGCCACTGCGTTAAATGTACCGAGTGTCAATATTTTAGCCGGCAAACAGCCACAAGATGCTGACTTGCTCCCATGTTTAAATACCTTGTCGAGCAACCTCAAACTGGCGTGCCACATGTTGTCTGAACATCATATTCAACCGGTATTTGAAATGATTAATGGCACTGATATGCCGCGCTTTTTGGTGCAAAATATTGCCCAAGCTCAGGAAATGCTTGAAGCTGTACAACACTCTACTTTGAAGATGCAATATGACTGCTACCACATGGCGATGATGGGTGAAGATATTCTCAGTACTTTGGCAGAAAATATTCAGGATATCGGTCACATACAGTTTGCTGACTGTCCGGGGCGACATGAACCTGACTCAGCGCAGATTCCATTTGCTGAGATTTTTAAATGGTTAGATCAAAGCCAATATACAGGTTACATCGCGGCTGAATACCGACCACGAAGCAACTCATCACATTCTTTTGCGTGGAAAGACAAATACTTCCCTCATTTAGCCAATGGTCAATGACGTGTTGATTTGAAATTCATCAACAAAACCGCTATATTAGAACATGTAAAATTGTCAGGAAATCATACCCTCTATGAATTTAGAACCATCGCCCAGCGCTTCTAATTCTCACGATCTCGCAAATATCAAAGATGTACAAGCTTGTTTAGCTGTTGTACGTGAAGCACTTGAAGATGTAAAAGCCAAAGATATTGTTGAACTTGATATCAAAGCAATCAGCAATGTCGCAGATGCGATTGTAATTGCGAGCGGTACTTCAACTCGTCACATTAAGTCTCTTGCAGACAACGTGGCAGAAGAAGCACGTAAAGCTGGATTCCGCCCGATTGGCGTTGAAGGTGAACGTGATGCAGAATGGATCCTGATTGATCTCGGTTTTGTAGTGGTACATGTGATGTTACCTACAGCACGTAAATTCTATGATTTAGAAAGCTTATGGCGTACAGCTCCAGAAACTGTAGCTTAAGCTTCCAGAAAAAAGCGACCTAAATAGGTCGCTTTTTTTTATCCCTTGATTTCATACACGGACAATCAGCTTCATGGTGTTTTACCCCCTACACTAAAGCAGTTGGTGTAAATCCACCTCAGGATAGTTGGCTTTAATTTTCAGCTTGGTTTGTGCATAAACTTGGTCCGCACGCATCGGTCCATAAAAGTCACAATACACTTCATAAATGCTCGTTAAAACTTTGGCATAACTGGTAAATGGCAAAAACTCGACAAAACTCGCTGAATTAATTTGTGCATTTGCCGCAATTGCCAGCCCGATTTCTTCTAATTGCTCAATCACATCTTGGGTGAAATCAGCCTGATCTGTAGATTTCATCGTCAGCATGACTGACTCGATAAAGCCTAAAAAAGCTTCGCTAATGGTCTCTGCAATGAGCTCGTCTTCTTGCTCCTGCTCCTGCGTTTTTTCACCCCTTAACAGTTCCTGCTTTTCTAAGGTAGATAACTCATACAAGACTTGCTTCAGCATATCTTTACGATAAAAGCGAAGCTCCTCTGTGGTACAGATATCATTTAAGAAGCGATTCAAGACAAATGACGGTTTCATGCTGTACTGCTGCTCCCAGTGCCGTAGCGCACTGTCGAGTAACGTCCCATGAATAAATTGTTGTAAGCCTTTTTCTAAAGCTTCGCGGCGTTGTGCCAAATTCAACAGTTCGGTGCTCATTGCTTTACTCCTGTTAATGACGTTTGGTCATATCATCCGTTTCAAAAGTCACATCTTTTTGAAACTCGGGATAAGACAATTCAGCATGTTCGGTATAGTCCAAACCCCGTTGTTCATGTTGCTTACTCACACGTAAGCCACCCAACAATTTGTCCAAGACCTTAAATACAATGAACGCAACGCCAAAGCCCCATAAAAAGGCTGCAATCACCCCAAGCCCTTGTATCGCGATGACATCGCCATTAAACATATTATTTTCAAGGAAGATCCCTGCAGCCAATGCTCCCCATGCGCCACAGAAACCATGTACCGTCACCGCATCCACCACATCATCCAGTTTCATTTTTTCCATGAGCATTGGCAGGAAGGTCACCATAACACCTGCACATAAACCGGTGATGACCGCATACAGTGGAGACATCGTTGCACAGCCTGCCGTAATGGCAACTAAACCACCCAGTGAGGCATTGATCGTGCTGCGGATCAAAATGGCTTTGGATCGGATGAGACAGAGCAACATATATGCAACCGCTGCAGCACACGCTGCAAGGTGCGTATTTAAAGCAATACGTCCTACGCTGACATTGGCATTAATGGTCGAGCCTGCATTAAAACCAAACCATGCTAACCATAAAATAAAACCACCTAATGCCACTAATGGTAAGTTATGCCCCGGTAAATAATGGCTTTGCCCATTGCGTCCAAATCGTCCCAAACGTGGACCCAATACGATAATGCCCGCTAAGGCCACCCAGCCACCCATCGAATGCACCACGGTCGAACCTGCAAAATCGATAAACCCGAGTGCTTTTAACCAACCGTCTCCGCCAAATAAACTGCCCCATGCCCAACTACCAAAGACAGGATAAATCAAACCGGATACAACGGCCGCACTCACCACATAAGCGACAAAATGAATCCGCTCTGCCATCGCACCACTGGCAATAGTGGTTGCCGTTGCAGCAAACATCATTTGGAAAAATAGAAGGTTCCAGTGCCAATCATCCAGTTGATCGGGTGCAAAATGACTTAAGCCAAACCAGCCCGTGGTATTAACCCCAAACATCAGACCAAAACCCACCAGCCAAAACACCAGACCACCTAAGCAGGCATCCATGTAGTTTTTCATGAGTACATTCACGGTATTTTTACTGCGAACTGAACCACTTTCGATCATGGCAAATCCGGCTTGCATAAAGAACACCAAGATGCCACCCAGTACAACCCAAATACTGTCGAGCGAAATACGAATGTCTTGAATATTACTGGCGTTTTGCGGGTCGACTGCCCATGCAGTCGATGTCAGGACACTCAGAAATGGTGCCATCAAGTATGTTTTTTTCATGATTATCCCCCCAAGAATAACCATGCTGTGCAAAAAGAATACCAAATTTCAGACAATTAATTATTTTTCAATGCATTGCGTCACAAAATCAGTTCGCAACGATGTTCTGAATCACTGAGATCAAATTTAATGAAACAAAACAGCGCATCGATCTGCACCTTGTTTTCAAAACACGCATCAATTTGATTCAAGCACCTGATGCGCTAAATATTTGTGCACTTTTAGTGTGAAGCATCAATTAATCAAAAGCGAAGAAAATAAAAGCAAAGAAAACAAAAAACCACCCGAAGGTGGTTTTAAATCTTCCTCAATCCCGCTTTATCACAGCGGGACTTTGGCAATATGAATTAATGACCGCCGCCATTAATGGCTTTTGTCATATCTTCCACAACTTTCTTCGCATCACCGAAGATCATCATCGTTTTATCGTTATAGAACAAGTCATTATCTAGACCTGCGTAGCCTGTAGCCATAGAACGTTTGATCACCATAATGGTACGTGCTTTATGCGCTTCAAGAATTGGCATACCGTAAATTGGAGAACTTGGATCGTCTTTTGCCGCTGGGTTCACAACGTCATTCGCACCAATCACCAGTACTACATCTGTTGCTGGGAAGTCTGAGTTGATCTCGTCCATTTCAAGAATGTCTTCGTATGCAACATCAGCTTCAGCTAAAAGTACGTTCATGTGACCCGGCATACGACCTGCCACTGGGTGAATCGCAAAACGAACTTTTACACCTTGTTCTTTTAAGATTTCACACAATTCTTTCACGGCATTTTGTGCACGACCTTGCGCCATACCATAACCCGGTACGATCACCACGCTGTCCGCATTTGACATCAAGAAGCCAGCATCATCTGCAGAACCTGAACGGTGATTACGCTGTGCTTTTTCACCATTATCCGCCGCCGCTACTGCTGTACCACCCATTGCACCACCAAACAGAACGTTGATGATTGAACGGTTCATGGCTTTACACATGATGTAAGACAGAATTGCACCCGATGAACCAACCAGTGAACCTGCAACAATCAGCATGTTGTTTTCAAGCGTGAAACCAATCCCTGCTGCTGCCCAACCTGAGAACGAGTTTAGTAACGATACCACCACTGGCATATCACCACCGCCTACTGGCGCAATCCATACCCAACCAAATACAAGTGCAAGAACAGTCATTGCCCAGAAAGCATTCATGTTGCCTGTAGTGAAGAAGTAGATACCACACGCCAACATCGCTAGGAAAATTAAGGCTTGAATAGGTTTTACCCATCCACCTGAAATGGTTTTTGCCCATTTCTTCGCAGCCAATTTACCGTAAGCAAATACCGACGCTGTGAAGGTAATCGCACCAACAAAACAGCCTACAAACAATTCAAATAAATGAACTTTGCTCATGTGGGCATGTTCTACACCCGCAGCTGTTAATACCGCTTCATTCTCCGCGAATGCCGCAGTCAATAGGTTGTTGTGTAGAATCGCAGCGATCGCAATCAGTACCGCAGCCAAACCGACCAATGAGTGCATCAGTGCCACAGTTTCAGGCATTTGCGTCATTGGAACTGTTTTTGCACGTGCAATACCTACAACTGCACCCAATACCATTGCACCCACAATCATCCAAATCACCGGATGATCTGCGACAAAGAATGTGGTGATTACAGCAATCGCCATTGCGATCATGCCGTAACGGTTACCTTGAATCGCAGTTTTTGGACCAGACAAACCACGCAACGTTAAGATAAAAAGAACGGCACCAATCAGGTAGAACCAATCCGCATATTCTTTAATGAATTCCATGGATTAACCCTCTTTTTTCTTTTGCTTAGGTTTGAACATTTCAAGCATACGTGCAGTCACCGCAAAGCCACCAAAAATGTTGATACTTGCAAGGAAAACGGCAATTGCACCTAAAATACTCACCACGTTAATGCTTTGGAACTGTACGCTTGCATCCACAATACCTGGGATACCAACGGTTTGAATCATCGCACCAACGATAATGATCGATGACAAAGCATTGGTTACAGCCATTAATGGTGTGTGTAGTGCAGGTGTTACCCCCCAAACCACGTAGTAACCAACAAAGATTGCCAAGACAAAAATAGTAATCGTTTCAACCATGATGATTCTCCTTAACCACGTTTCAGCAGCACTTGGCCGCCATGAGTGACAAGTAGTGCTTTTTGAATTTCTTCTTCAGGGTTAATTGCGAAGTTCTTTTCGCTATCAAACAGGGTTTCAATGAAATTCAAAACGTTACGTGCATACAGTGCCGACGCTTCAGTCGAAACTGTTGAAGGAATATTTGGAATACCGAGAATTTTCACACCATTGGCAGTCACGACATTTTCGCCGCAAACAGAACCTTCAACGTTACCGCCAGTTTCAACCGCCATATCTAAAATGACTGAGCCTGGTTTCATTTTGGCAATAGTTTCTGCTTTGATTAAACGTGGTGCGTCACGACCCGGCAATAATGCAGTCGTAATCACGATGTCAGCATTCGATACGGCTTTATCAACAATAATCGCTTGGTCGCGAATGTAGTCTTCACCCGGCATCCAGCCATAACCATTTTTCGCAGCATCAGCTGCTTTTTGTTGCTCTTCTGGTGACATTGGTACGTCTAACCATTTACCACCCAAAGATTCAACTTGGTCACGTGCTGTAGGACGTAAGTCAGTGGCTTCAACTACGGCACCTAAACGTTTCGCTGTTGCAATGGCTTGTAAGCCTGCGACACCTACGCCCATGATCACAACACGTGCAGGTTTTACTGTACCTGCTGCTGTCATCAGCATTGGGAACATACGTTGATATTCTGCCGCAGCCAAAAGCACAGATTTATAACCTGAAAGGTTGGCTTGAGATGAAAGTACGTCCATGTTTTGCGCACGAGATAGGGTTCGTGGCAAAAGTTCCAATGCAAATGCAGACACGTTTTGTGACGCAAATTGGTCAAGTTCGGTGTTGCGGTAAGGGTCAAACATCCCCACAACGGTGGTACCCGCTGTGAGTTTTTGAATTTCGTCACCTTTAGGCGCACGAACTTTCAAAATCATTTGACTACCGGTATAGGCATCATCCGTAATTTTGGCACCAACTTGTTCATAGGCACTATCGATGTAAGCAGCGTTTACCCCTGCTCCACGTTCAATAACGACGCTATGACCAGCGCTGATCAACTTCTTTACTGTTTCAGGCGTCGCAGCGACGCGATTTTCACCGACAACAGTTTCGGCTGGAATTCCGATCTGCATGAGCGTTCCTCAAGCTAATTTTTCTTAAGTAAACATCGCAATCCGCGATGTCTCCCCTCAGGATGTGTTTTTGTACAATTTTTGGATTCTAATTGAACTTTTTTAAAATACTACCCAATATTTATTTAATAAATACCCATATTTTGAACTCATGATTCATGAAAAGAATGGAGCGATATTTCATTTATTCAGTTTTATTTGTCGATTTATTACTCATTTTTATCCCATTTATAACTTTTTAATATTACTTAAGACCAAAAACATAAATAATTTCGCTGGTTTTAGTGCTGATTGTTTCAGTGCGTTGATCATTGTGACATTTTCATTCGACAACTAATGACCTGAACGTGTCGTGAAAAATCGACTTAAGTCAGGTAAAGCCGCTCTTTCATGCAGACTGCATCAGCTCGTTGACTCATTTGACAGTTTTGACGTGCTGACCTGCATTGAAAACTGACTTTTTTCTGCCACAATCTCGTCAAATCGGTCAACTTGAATATCCGATGGATTTTTGCGCACGTTTCGGGTTTATTGAGATCTTGCTCTCCCCACCTGATGCTTCGCCTTAAGTCTTAGAATTGACTTTTTTAGCTAAAAAAATAATTTTTTGAATATTTAGCATTATGATATCGCTACTGACTTTCTATCCCTAAAAAACACTATTGCACCATTTGTGTGCAATTTTCACCTTAAATGTTTCAGCCTGATATATTTGACCTGCCGAGTCATGTTGAGATTTAAAAAATTTAAAAACAAATTGGTCATTTCTTCCGCTGTTTTTCATGTTTGATCTAGCAATCCCTTATGCATAAAGGAATAAGTACTATTCTTTTTTTGCATTTTTACTCACACGATGCATTTTTTATAATCAAAATGATAGTTCAAACTTATCGGATCAATGCTGTCGAATTCGTTCAGTCGTCATGAGGCACACCTTAACTTATGTCAAGAAACCTTAGTCCGCACTTCATCGGTGCAATTTTTGCGCTGATTGCTGCCTTCTTGTTTAGTACCAAAGCAATTTTTATTAAGCAAGTCTATGCACTTTCTCCTCTTGTCGATGCCACTGTCCTCATGACCTTACGCATGATGAGTGCATTGCCGTTTTTCTTGGTCATTACATGGCTGAGTCGACGTTCTTATCAAACGATTCAACGAAAAGATTGGGTGCTCTTGCTCATTTCAGGATTAATCGGCTATTACTTTTCGAGCTGGCTCGACTTCCGTGGCTTGATGTATATCAGTGCTTCGCTTGAACGAATTATACTTTTCCTATATCCCACATTAACCGTGCTGGCTTCCGCTGTTTTATTCAAAAAGCCACTAAGTTTTAAAACCATTCTTGCCCTGATTTTAAGTTATGGCGGGACAGTTTTAGTGATGCTACAAGAACAAAATGCCACACCACATGATCAGTACTTTTGGCTCGGATGTAGTTTGGTTTTTGCCAGTGCCGTGCTATTTGCAATTTACTTATTACTCACGCCAGGCCTCATGCAAAAGTTTGGTTCTTTACACTTTACCGGTCTAGCCCTGAGCATTGCCTGCGTTGGGACGATTATTCATTTTCTATTTGCAACACCACAGCCTATCGCCTTGCTCCAACAACTCCCGAGACAAGTCTGGTTGTATGGTTTAGCGCTCGGACTATTGGTTACTGTGCTTCCAACCATTTTGATGATGCAAAGTATCGTCCGACTTGGGGCTGCACAATCGGCTATGATTGCCTCTATCGGGCCCATTTTAACGATTTTACTGGCTGTCGCGTTGTTGAATGAACATTTAAACCTATGGCAATGGGTCGGTTGCGGTCTGAATATGCTGGGTGTCTTGATGATCAGTCTCAGTAAGAAATCCTAAACCCCTACTTGTATACTATTCACAGAGAAACACTTTAAGACCTGTTTGATTTTCCTTATAGTGACCACAACAGCGTGGCAGCAAATTCTTTGTATACGCTTCCGCCCAATATCTGGACAATTTATGAAAGCCTCGATCGACATTAGCCATGATAAAACCCTGTTGTGGCTTATGGCTGCTGCATGTGGTTTATGTGCGGGTGCCAATTATTATTGCCAACCTTTAGTCGCTTCTATCCAACAGAGCTTTCAGATTCCACAATCAGAAGTGGCGTTAACCGTCACCTTTGCGCAAATTTCTTATGCTTTGGGTCTACTGTTTATTGTGCCGATTGGCGATATTGTGAATAAAGCCAAATTTATTCCTCTGCTCATGCTTGGAGCGACTGTGGGTTTAGCCCTCTGTGCTTTTTCAACCAATCTATACATGCTTTGGGCAGGAACCATTATCACCGGGCTATTTTCAGTGGCTGCTCAGGTCCTCATCCCTTTGGTCACGGTTGCGATTCGACCTGAAAAAATTGGGGCAGTTGTTGGCTTTTTAATGAGTGGGTTATTGGTCGGCATTCTGTTATCAACCAGTCTCTCTGGCTTATTGTCCTATCTGTTTCATTGGAAATCGATTTACATCCTCAGTGCTCTCTTGATGTTGGTATTAGCCGTCTTACTCAAAAAGCGTCTGCCTGTGGTTAGCATCACACGGATGCCCTACAGCCAAGTTTTCCAATCCATGGGCGCATTACTCAAACATGAGCCACGGTTAATTTTCCGATCTCTGATTGGGGGCTGTGTCTTTGCTGCGATGAGTATGCTGTTTTCCACCATTGCCATGTTACTGACTGAGCCACCTTTTCAATTAGCCGATGTTTGGGTCGGTGTTGTAACGTTAGTTGGTGTGTTTGGTGCCCTATCAACACAGTGGATCGGGCGTTGGGCGGATTTGGGTTTCAATAGAAAATTAACTTGGCTCGGTTGCAGCATCTTAGCCCTCAGTTGGGGAGTGCTATATTTGGGTGGATCATCTCTTGCTTTTTATATTTTGGGCTATGGTTTAATTAACCTCGGTTTGGCAATGGTGCATAGCTGTAATCAAAATATTATTTTCCAACTCAACCCGATTGCACGATCTCGAATTAATTCAATTTACATGACTTTTTATTTTGTCGGTGGTGCATGTGGCTCAGCTTTGGGCGTATTTGCATGGCATCATGGCGGCTGGACCACCACCTGCATGACAGGGATTGCCTTAGTCATTGTTGCTGGATTTTTTGTCTTGATCGATCAACTCTATACTGCGCGTCAACTAAAATATCCACAATGAAATGTATGGATCATTACTCTAAAGCCACATTACTGTGACTTTAGTTTTTTTAAAATTAACTAACCTGCACTACGGGATAAAAGGGTTTGCCTAAATCCAAGGTTTCTGCATTTTCTAAAAGAATCACCATAAACACCGGTAAGAGTGCCAACAGTATTGTGCAGCCATCTTGAAGTTGTTTCCGATTGACCGAACTTTTATAGGTCGCGCCGCCATGAACCATTTGATTGCGTAGCGTATACATGCGATTGAACAGCACCATTAAAATATCAACGGAATCTTTTTCTTTAAGCGCGCGTAGTACTTTCTGTTTTTCATGCGCCAAGCCCTCTTTGCATACGTCATGGCTAATTTTTCGATTTTGATAATCCCAAAAACCTTGATAAACATAGGGATTATCCAAAAACAACCGTATCGGCTGACTAAAACGTTCCCATAAAATATTATAGATTTTATGCTCTGCATCCTTTTGGCAAATCAGATATAAAAACTGCCTTAAGCTTTGCTTGTCCTGCGCAATCTGTAAGTCTTGCGCATATATTGCGTTGAAGGACACCCACAAACTGATAAATTGCAAATCGAGGTCATCTTGAAGATCAATCGACTTTTTCAGCCAACTTAAACCTCGATGAATGCGTAAATTAAATTGGTCGGTATGTTCCGACTTTTTACTTTTGAATATTTCTTCAAGTAGCATCATGCCTGCTAAATTCCAATGGATAATTCGTTTATTTTTCTACCATTTGAACTTAGCGCAATTGTTTACCGGCATGCAATCAAAATATCTCTGTATTCAACTATTTGGTTTCATCTTGTGTGAGATAGGTATAACGTTCTAACAGATCATTTTCATCAAAAATCAATTCATAAGACATTTTCTTTCCATTAAAAACGGATTCGGCAGGTGTTCCTAAAAGTTCCCATAACCCCACGGTCGCCACATCTGCTGCACCATGCCAAAACGCACGTCCGACTTTACTGGCAGTCGAATAACCTTGGGTAAAAGTATAAATTTCATAGCGTTTGCCATTTTTATATTCAGAGGTGATCGGTGCGCCAAATTCAGCAATCACCAAGTTACGAGACAGCCCTTGTTGAATCATTTCGGTATTTTTCTTGTTTGACTGCTTGCTTGCCATAACAACAGAACAGCCTGTTGTGCCTGACAATGTGAAAACTAAAGCTATTCCTAAGCAGGTCTTTTTCATCATGTGGTATTCCCCAAATTCTTCACATTTCTATTTTTAATTTTTGATTTTCATCTGCTGTTGATCTTAATTGTTTCTTTCATCTTTTTCATTTTTTTATACGACTATTCGTCTGATTTTTAGAATGATTAGCGCTTGAAAGATTCACCTTTATGAATGTTTCAGACTGAATAATGCTTTAAGTGAATTAATGTTCTGTTGGTGGCGATGTCGGTGGAACGAACCAGTTTTTCCAAGAACTACTGTGCCGAGTTTCAATTGCAACGGTAGGGATGAGCTCTTGCTTCAGCATTTTTTCTTGACCGACGGCTTTCGCCAACCGCGCTTTGACCGAGTGTATACACTCACGGTCTTCAAACTCACAGCGGTCAAGGTTGGAACCACCACAAGGTCCATTGGCTAATCCTTTGGGACAGGTTTCAGGACAAATATATAAGGTTTCACCTAAACGACATTGTCCGCAACTTTCACAGCCCACGATGCCATGTTTACTGATAAATTCTGTTTTCAGCAAGGCCGCATCAGCTTTCGGTTTTTGCCATAATTTGGCCGAAAAAATATAAGATCCCGCCCCTTTGGCCAGTTTTGAACTAAAAAATAACTCATGCATGACATGCATACTTTTATATTTCAAAACCTGTTCAACTGGAGCCTTATGGTTATTTGCGCCCGTCGGTTGGAAGTTCACCTCAACACTAGAGCGCCAAAGCATTTTCCATTTTGCTAAACATTGTTCAAACGTTAATGTGGCAAATTGCAGAATTGCTTTTTGCAACTTCTCTTGTTCTTCTGGTTTATGGCAAGCCGACAAATGAACCCCTGCATAGCCCAATTGCTGACACATTAAAATTTGTAAGGCACAGCGGTCATAGACATTTTGTTCAGCTTGTATGACATCAGTTTGCTGTTCTTGTTGCAAAAAATTTAATACATCTGCTGAAAGCACGATGCCTGCAACTTTTTGCTTGGCCATAAAACGGGCACGGGCAAATGTCAGCGGCATGACACAAGCCAATACAGGTATACGTGGATAATATTGCTGCATGTAGCGTTGGTAACTAATCAACACATCCATGTCAAAGCCCAACTGTGTAATCACATAGTCAGCGCCAGCTTGAATTTTTTTATTCAGTTTAAAATACTGCGCATCCTTTTCTGCTTCTGCATATTTAAAAGGATTAAATGCTACCCCTAAATAAAACCCGCCATAGTCTTTGGCTGCCATGACTTGATTGACAGACTCTAAATAACGGCTCCGTAGAGTCGGATCATTTGCCCCATCCTGATGCTGCTTGAGTTTATCACCACTGAGCAAAAGTAAATTCTCTACCCCGTGCTGCTGAGCATCTTTCAGAAAAGTTTGAAAATCTGAGATATCTCGACCTTTCCCCGAATAATGCAGAATTTTTTCAATGCTTTGAGGGTAGTCTTGCATTGCTTCTAAAGGAGCAATATCCGTGTCACTTTGTACTCGGTCAGCCAATGTCATGCACACAGGAAAGCCTGCAAATGTCGTTGGGACACAATGCGGTTTTTGCGTCGTTAGATATTCAAACGAGATACAAAACTGGCGTTGCAATAGATATTGGGAAAATAAAGACATAAAGGCAGGCAGTTAAATCTGCTGAGAAACCATACAATAAAGTTTATAAAATTATAGATTAATCACATAAAAATTTAAATTACTTAAGCAACACTTCCGACTCTTTCTAGCCTGACCTTGAATTCGTCACGCTAGCAAGACCATGTCCCAAACCACAATTTATGCTAATATTGCGCGCGTCTTGAAATGCGGTTTTTTTCATCGTATTTCGGACTGCTTTTGTAATTTTTTCACCATTTTCCATTTCGTTCTTCCATCTTGTTCTTTTAAGGCGTGTTTTTTTAATGACTGATCTCCAACCCATTGAAAATAAACTTCAACCACGAATCAGTGTTGCGCCAATGATGGATTGGACGACTCGTGACTATCGTTTCTTTGCACGTTTGTTTAACCCTAATGTGATTCTCTACACCGAGATGGTCACCACAGGTGCGATTTTATTTGGTGGTGCGAATCGTCATTTGGACTATAACAACGAAGAACACCCGATTGTGTTACAGCTTGGCGGTTCAAATCCTAAAGATTTAGCAACTTGTACCAAGATGGCACAGGACTGGGGCTATGATGAAGTGAACCTCAATGTCGGCTGTCCGAGTGACCGCGTTCAGAACAATAAAATTGGCGCATGCTTGATGGCAGAGCCTGATTTGGTTGCAGAATGTATTACTGAAATGCGAAATGCTGTTGATATTCCAGTGACCGTGAAACACCGCATCGGGATTGATGACATGCAGTCTTATGAAGAAATGCTGCATTTTGTTGATACGGTTGCAAAGACTGGCTGTAACAATTTTATCGTGCATGCTCGTATTGCCCTGCTGCAAGGTTTGTCGCCAAAAGAAAACCGTGATGTGCCACCTTTACGTTATGAAGATGTTTATCGTCTGAAACAAGAACGTCCAAATTTATTGATCGAAATTAATGGCGGGGTGAAAACCTTTGCTGAAACACAGCAACATTTACAACATGTTGATGGCGTGATGATTGGTCGTGAGGCTTATCACAACCCCTACTTATTGGCTGAGATCGGTCAGCTTTGGGATCTCGAATTACCTAACCGTTTCGATATTATCGATCAGATGCTGCCATATATTGCGAAACGCATGGAAGAAGGTGCGCCACTTTCTATCATTACCCGTCATATTTTAGGTTTATTCCAAAACCTACCGGGTGCTCGAAAATGGCGTCAGGCTTTAAGTGGTGGCAATGCCAAAACCTTTGCCGATGTGGAAAATGCCATCCAAAATATTAAGGATGCAATGCAACGTACAGAAGACTATTTACGTGATCATCCTAAAGTCGTTTTAGAAGATTAATCTTCTAAAAGTAAAAGCCCACTATTTTGCGGGCTTTTTTATTTTCATGTCTCACAAAGTACGTGTTTAGCAACATCGTCACAACTCAGCTAAATCATCTAAACAGTCACATCATTGCTCAATGACTATTGACCGTAACGTTCCCTTTGGGAAAAGGTTCATCATCATAGCCAGTCCATTGATAATCGGATGGATCTTCTTCCTCACGCAAACCCACGTAACTCTCAGGCGTCGATTTAACAAGTTCAATTTCCTCGGTTGGTTGTTCCAATTCTTCAACCAAATGATTCAACTCTTGATCTAACTGCGCCTGATATTTTGCAATTTCAGCTTCGTCAATGAAGGCAAATTGTTCTTCATCTATTTTCCATGCATAGCCTTGCAAATCTTTGTAAATCTCAACCAAAACAGTGTAAGGCTGACCATCGTATTGCAACGTCGCCTGAGCCTTAAAGCTTAATCCCTTACGCTCTAATACTTTTATATTTTGAATCCGTAAATGGTACTGCCGATAATCTGGATTCTGATCAAACTCGTGCTGCATCTGCTGCTCAATCTGCCGAGATAATTCATCTGTCGAGACAAAATAACTACAACCAGCCAAACTCAACAGTAAAAAAATGGTGAGCCATCGAAACATATTGCATCCCCCATGATGCATTTATTCTTGATGAAAAAGTCAGACCGATCACAGATTGCGATCCAAACATTCCTCATTGTTTGCTTCATAATAGCCAATAAAACACACAGTACAAGCCAAATTATCAAGATTTCTCAATTTTATATTTAATTTTGATATCAATCACTTAAATTGCATTTTTGCTGTTTTAAAACACTGACAGCCTTGGTCTCTTGCTGACATATTTTTGTTGAAAATGACCATTTTGGTAGTAGTTTCCTAACCTTCATATTTTCAACATGAAAACGATTCCATTGTGAATTTTCAATATAAATCCTGAAATAAAACATCGTAAAGGCGCCATAAAAAATCCCCGAACATTGCGGGGATTTTTAAGGAATCAACTGAAATTATTCATCGTCCATTTCAGGCTCATGATGTAGCGCATCATGTATGGCTTCCACCAATTGCTGTGCAATTTCTTGTTTTGACGCCTTCTCTAAATCACGCTTTTCCATTTGATATTGATCGGCGAAGAACACGGTCATGGCATTTTCGTCTGAAGCAAAGCCAATGTCTTTACGTGAGACATCATTGCACGCAATCATATCGAGTTTTTTCGCCACAAGTTTGCCTGCAGCATACTCTTCGACATTGCGTGTCTCGGCGGCAAATCCCACCATAAATGGACGTTTTGACTGCTGCGCAATCGTTGCAACGATATCTGGGTTTTTAATTAATGCCACATTGAGTTCATCACCAGCTTTTTTGATTTTATGCTCTGCAACTTCTGCCACGCGATAATCCGCAACAGCTGCTGTTGCGATAAAAATATCACAGCCTTCATCTAACATTTGCAGACTGGTCTCTAACATTTTAATTGCAGACTGCACATTAATCCGTCGTACACCATTTGGTGTATCTAAACTTACGGGTCCTGCGATCAGCGTTACTTTAGCCCCAGCTGCATAACAAGCCGCTGCCAGTGCGAAACCCATTTTACCTGTGCTGTGGTTGGAAATATAACGTACAGGATCTATCGACTCACGTGTTGGACCGGCTGTAATCGCCACATGTTTGCCTGCAAGCATGCCAAATTTTTCAGCAATAGCTCGCTGTGCTTGATGAAAATAGGCCGTCACTTGATTCGCTAAATCTTCTGGCTCAGGCATACGCCCTAAGCCCACATCACCACAGGCTTGAGAACCGGCATCGGGCATGATCACATGTACGCCATCTTCAACCAGTGTATTTAAATTACGCTGTGTCGCTTTGGCTGCCCACATTTGCTGATTCATCGCAGGGGCAACCCAAACGGGTGCTTTTGTTGCAAGATAAAGTGTAGAAAGAAGGTCATCTGCTAAACCCGCCGCAAATTTTGCCAGCGTGTCGCAACTTGCAGGAGCAACCAATACCAAATCAGCCCAACGTGCCAATTCAATATGCCCCATGCCCGCTTCTGCTTCGGGATTGAGTAATTCGGTATGCACAGGGTTGCCTGAAAGCGCCTGAAACGTTAACGGGGTCACAAAGGCTTGCGCACCTTGAGTCATCACCACGCGCACATCAAATCCGGCATCTTTTAATCGACGGACAAGAATGGCACTTTTATAGGCTGCGATACCACCAGTGACACCTAAAAGAATATTTTTTGTGGGCATTACACTTAAATCAAAGCTCACGAACAGGCTACCTATCTGTTGCAGTGGCGCTCACAATAGCATTAAATATGCACTGACCCAACAATCTGCTGTGAAAAAGCCGATTGACTGATAATAAAAAAGTCTAAGAATAATGAATAATTCAATTAAAAATTGGCCTGAACAAGAGCGCCCACGTGAGCGCCTGATTCAACAAGGCGCACAAAGTTTATCCGATGCTGAGCTACTGGCTATTTTCCTACGCTCTGGTTCCCAGCAGCACTCTGCTGTCGAACTCGCACGACTCCTGATCCAACATTTTGGTCAGTTGCAAGCGCTAATGAATGCGTCACTTGAGGATTTGCGTCAGTTTCATGGCATCGGAAACAGTAAATATGCGCAGCTCATGGCGGTAAAAGAACTCGGTAAACGCTATGTGAGTCAACATTTTCAAAATGAAGCCTTGCACTTGCAACACTCTGAACAATTACAAAATTTTCTTCGCTTTGAATTTTTAGCGGAACGTCAAGAAGTCTTTGGCGTGCTCTGTCTAGATGCGCATTTAAGAAAAATAAACTTTAAAAAACTTTTTTATGGCAGCCTCAATACCTGTGAAATTTCCATCAATCAACTGCTGCGTTATGCCATTTCTGAACACGCCAGCAGTATTGTCATTGCACATAATCATCCTTTCGGTCGTGCAGAACCCTCTGCTGCCGATCTGGAATTGACTCGACTCATTCAGCAGGCTTGTCAGCTGGTGGAAATTCGACTGATCGATCATTGCATTATCTCAACAGAAGGGAGTTTTTCCTTTGCTGAACATGGCTTGCTCCAAGCACACTCATCTGCATGAAACAGTTATTGACAAGTGCTTGAGCAAACCCGAAGATCATCATAATTTTTTAAAACTAGAAATTATCATTCGAACATGATCGTCCGTGACCAACCGAGTATTTTTAAACTGCTATTTTCTTGGCGAGGAACGATTTTACCTAAGGTTTTACCGCCGCTCGGGATCGTTATGTTGCTGTCTGCCATTGTGGGCGGCTTATCCTATGTCGATATCTTCCATTTTACCGAATTTCCTTTGGTCGGCTTTACCCTAATCGGTGTTGTGCTGTCGATTTTCTTAGGCTTTAAAAACTCAGCCTGCTATGACCGTTGGTGGGAAGCTCGGCGTTTATGGGGCATTTTGATTGCCAACGCGCGACATTTTGACCGTGACTGCCGTTTACTCAGTCAAGGTCGTCGTGAACGTGTGATTCAACATGTGATCGTCTTTGCCAACGTTTTACGTGACCGACTCCGCCATCAAACCGCCAATCCCACTGAACTGGTTGAAACCAGCGGCATGAGTGCGAATGCCATCACCCAGTTATACCAACAGGCCAATGCCCCGCAGTACACATTGAGTTTGATTCAATGGGAGCTGATGCAGGCGCTCAAAGATGGTGAAATTTCAGATATTATTTATACCCAGATGAATCAGCATGTGATGGAACTCAGTACCGTACAAACCGGCTGTGACCGTATTGCCACTACGCCATTACCGTTTGCTTATTCGGTCTTGCTGAATCGAACCGTTTATTTTTTCTGTTTTGTCTTACCCTTTAGCTTGGGTTCTACTTTAGGTCTTGCGACCCCCCTTTTGGTGGGGATTTTGGCCTATACCTTTTTAGGCTTAGATGCACTAAGTTCAGAGATTGAAGAGCCCTTCGGTACACAAAGCAATGACCTTCCTTTGGACTCGATGGTGCGTACTATTGAAATTGAATTACTTGGGACTTTAGGAAAACCCACCCCACCACCGATTCAAGCCAAAGATCATAATTTACTGTAATTGATCAATGGGTCTAAACCCTCGCTTACATAGCTTTGCGTACACTTTTTTGTACATCGAAAATATGTAAGTGAGAGCATTTAAGCAAAGCTCTCCCAGATTCCAACTTGCCCCTCTTTCACTCGAGGGATATTGCCGAGTTTAATCCACGGCATATTGTCACCATGAAAATCACTGCCAACAGAAACTTTTAAGTTAAAGGCAGCAATCATACGATCTACCATTTGACGAGTCGATAATGGCTCAATTGCCGGTGGTAACTCCACGGCATCACCACCCGCTTCAGCAAAGATTTCAATCAAATAACGAATATTGGTCGCAGATAAATCATATCGCGTTGGATGCGCCAACACCGCAAAGCCACCACTGGCATGAATCACCTCAATGGTTTCAGCAAGACTCGGACCTTCAAATTTTACAAAGGCTTTTTTGCCTTCTTTAATATATTTATCAAAAGCTTGTTGTGGACGTGAAACTACCCCCTTTTCCACCAAAGTTTTGGCAATATGGGTACGTGTTACCCGATCTGGAATATGTTCGACCTTGGCAATCACATCGCTATAAATATCTTGACCAATTAACGGTATCAGTAAGTCACAAATCTGCCGAGCACGTTCCGCTCGAATACGCTTTTGATCCATTAATAAGGCTTGTAAGGGCGCAGGATTTTGCATATTTAAAGCGACGATATGCACACCATAACTTTTTTTGGTCGCAGGTCTCGACCACTGGCTAGAAATCTCCACACCAGAGATTAATTGCAGCTTTAATTCATGCGCAACCTGCTCTGCAGCCAACAATCCGTCCATCGTATCGTGATCAGTCAAAGCCAGCGTATGAATTCCAATAGCACTTGCAGCCTGCACCAGAGCCTCTGGTGACAAAGTACCATCAGAAATATTACTGTGTGTATGTAAATCTACGCCTTGCATCTCTATACTATGTCATTTATTTGATCAGATTTAGATACTCTAACATGAAAGCACTTTTAGACTTTGTGCCACTCATTATTTTCTTTTATTTATATAAAACTGTAGATCCAAAAGATACGCAGCACCCATTATTACAATTAATTGGTTCTGCTGGGGGTGTCGATAACAATAACATTCTTGTGGCAACATCAGGTCTCATCATTTCCATGCTTGTGGTTTATGGTGCATTGTTTGTCATGCAAAAATTCCGTCTAGATAAACAACAATGGATTGTGTTGTTCATGACCGTGATTTTTGGTGGTATTACCCTGATGCTAAGCGATGATTTTTATATTCGTTTAAAAGCCGTTTTACTGAACTTAGTGTTCGCAGGGGCATTTTTACTTTCTCCACTATTTAGTAAAGATAAGAAACCACTCATCGAACGTTTATTTGGTCCAGTCTTAAATTTAACCGCTGTCGGTTGGAAACGATTGAACTATGCTTGGGCTGCAATGTTCGTGGTGATGTCATGTTTACACACCTTTTTCGCTTATTTGTTTGCAGACGGAAAATATTGGGGTGAATTCACTGCTTTTGGTGACATGATCGTGATGTTTTCCTTTATCATTATTCAGTTTATTGTATTACGTAAATACTTTAAGACCTCAGAATAATCCATTCGGTCAAAAATCAGGAAAAGTCATGCCATTATTCGTCGTAAGCTGTACAGATAATGAAGGTACAGTGGAAAAGCGCCTTGCGGTTCGTCCTCAACATCTTGAACGTCTACAAAAACTTGATGATGAAGGTCGTCTGATTGTTGCAGGTGCAATGCCTAAAGATCCGGCAAACCCGCAAGCTGGTTTTTATGGCAGTACGATCATTGTCGATTTTGATAGTCGTGAAGCCCTAGACCAATGGTTGGCAGATGAACCTTTCCTCAAAGAAGGGGTTTATGGCCAAATTGATGTCAAACCATTTAACAAAGCATTTCCTAAAGGATAAGGTTCATGCGCGTCGTTGTTTCTAGTTTACTGGGCTTATCTTTAATTTGTTCAACTGCATGGGCTGAAGAACCGGCTCCTGCACCTGCTGTAGCCCCTGCTGCTCAAGCAACGACTGCAACACCTCCTCCAAATCCTGTGCCGCATACCATTCCTGCCAATAAACCGGGCATCATTAAAGTGGCGGCAACCGTCAATCCTAATGGTCAACCTCAAGATGCAAATCCATTGACCATTGAGCAATTGGCAAAAAATAAAGCGCTACAAGATGCCAAAGTCAAAGCGATGGTCAAAGACCAATCTGTACGCTTACAACAGTTAGAAAAAGCTAACCTTGAAGCCTTGGCGCAAAACCAAGAATTACAACTTAAAAATGATAGCTTGGGCGTACAAGTACAAGTGCTACAAAGTGAACGTAGCGCGCAGATGTTTTTATATGGCGGGACCACACTTGGTGTTGGCGTGATTTTAGGTTTCTTGTTGGCCAGTTACGTCTATACCAAACGTCGTCGTCAATGGTAATTCGTTTTTCTACTTCAATTTAAAGGTTGCTTGAGTTTTGTCAGGTGCAATTCAGACTGCCGATCTCGATTGGCAAATGATCGATGGCATTGATATTCCAGTGTCTAAACAGTTTGGTGATGTGTATTTTTCGAAGGATAACGGCCTCCTCGAAACACGTCATGTGTTTTTAAAAGGGAATGACCTCGACACTCGCCTTGCGGCACTGACTGATTTTGAATATTTCAGTGTCGGCGAAACAGGTTTTGGTACAGGCTTAAATATTTTGGCCTTGTGGCAATTATGGCAACAGGTTCGTCCAGATAATCACAGTCATCTGCATGCCATTTCTGTAGAAAAATTCCCTTTATCTAAAGTAGACCTCATTCGTGCATTAAATGCATGGCCTGAATTACAACCTTTGGCACAACAACTGATTGCGCAATATCCTGAACCTATTGCGGGATGTCATCGACTCAATTTTCCAGAAGAACGTTTTTCAATTGATCTTTGGTTAGGCGATGCACACGACGTTTTTCCCGTCATGGCAAAAACTGCTACGGTCAATGCATGGTTCTTGGACGGTTTTGCACCCGCCTGTAATCCTGACATGTGGGAAGAAAACGTACTCAAAAATATCGTGCGTCTATCAGACATTGGGACGACCTTCTCCTCATTTAGTGTGGCAGGTGTACTGAAACGCGGCTTACGTGAGCATGGTATTACCATTACACGACCTCGTGGCTTTGCTCATAAGCGTGAAATGCTCAAAGCTTTTTGGCTCGCACCTGAAAAGTTAGATGATCAATCCGTAGTTGCTGACATACCCACTTTAGACGAAAAAAAAAATTCTGAAATCACTGTAGGTCATAAGCCCCGTCAAATCGCGATTATTGGCGCTGGCATCGCCGGTTTAAGCTGTGCTTGGGCATTTGCTCAACGCGGGCATCAAGTGCGTATTTACGAGAAATCAGCACCACTCAGCGGTGGATCGGGTAATCCTCTTGCCCTACTCAACCCTAAACTCTGTCCAATTGAACAAAGTGCTGAGCATCTGATGACCCTGAGTTGGTTATATGCGCTCAAGCATTATCAAAACTTCAAGGCATTTCGTCCCTTACAGATTCACCAATCTATTTTAAAAAATAAAGCAGAGCACCTTGATTTAGCTCAAGCTTATCCTTCAGAGGTATTAGCTGCTGAAGAAGGCACGCTAAATCAATTAGCCTCAACATATCCAACCTTGCTCCTCAAACAAGCAGGCGCAGTCAGTCCACATCAGCTTCGTGACCAAATCTTGGCGCATTCACACATTGAGTTGTTACAAGCAGATATTCAACGCATTGAGCAGCAACAAAATGGCGTTGCGCTATTTACACAGGATCAGCAGCTTCCATCTGCCGAGCATGTCATTCTCTGTGCTGCACGTGAGAGCATGCAGCTACAAACAGATTATCCAGAACTGCGTGCCATTCGTGGACAAGTCAGTTGGTTGAACAATCCCGCTCAACAAATGGATATGCATACCGCCTATAGTTATGGGGGCTATTGTATGCAACTAGATGCCGAACAGATGATTATGGGCGCGTCATTTTATCCCGGCCGTGATGACACCGACGTTCTCACAGAAGATCATGTGCATAACTATGAACTTATCCACAGTGTGTTCCCTGACTTTGCCAAAACCTTAGCACCGATTGAGCAATGGCAAGGACGTGCCGCAATTCGCGCACAGACAAAAGACTTTTTCCCAGTAATTGGTGCAGTCCATGAAGATCAGCACATTTATAGCTGTAGTGGACTCGGTTCCAAAGGTTTCCTGTATGCACCGCTCTGTAGTGAAATCATTGCCGCGCTGGTCTTAAAAGAAGCCTGCCCTATTCCAACACAGCTACTCGATAAAATTCATGCAGCACGTTTTATACGACGCGCCAAAGCCAAACAAAAAACTAAGAAGCCTTATTTTCAGGGTCAGATGCCGTCATCTCCACCTCAAAAAAATAACCTGCAATAAAAAAAGCGCCTTTCGGCGCTTTTTTTGATTCGATCTCATTTCCCTTGTTCCAAAGGAAGACCGGCATCACGAGCAGCACGCGTGCCGCCCATTAATATTACATATTCACGTGAGCTGTCAAAACCCTCTAGTAACTCTGCTGCACGTGGAGCTTTACTTCCACCACCACATAAAATGTAAATGGGTTGATCCGTTGACACCTGAGTCAGTGCATCTGATGACAATGCGTTGATCGGTCGGTTAACCGCACCTTTCACATGTGCTTCAGCATAAGCACTTGCATCGCGAACATCCCAGATAATCGAGTCTTCTGGGAACTCAAATGTTGTAATTTCTTGTTTACGGATCATTGCGCACTCCTTTTGATGTAAACAACACTTGGCAAATGAAGAAAACATCCCTAGCATCTCAGATATTCTTTCCCTTTGTAAAGGTCTAATCTATGCCTTCTTTTGATATTGTTTCCGAATTAGAAGTTTTTGAAGTAAATCATGCAGTTCAAAACACGCAAAAAGAAATTGCGACGCGTTTTGACTTCCGTGGTCAAGACGTTTCAATTGAGTTAAATGAGAAAAATAAGGAAATCAAAATCTCAACAGAAAGCGATTTCCAATGTGAGCAAGTGTATACCATGCTCGAAAATCATTTCTTCAAACGTAAAGTTGACATTCAAGCACTCGATCCACAAAAAATGACGGCTTCTGGTAAAAATGTCATTCAAGTGATCAAACTAAAAGACGGTCTTGACTCTGATACTGCAAAAAAAATCAATAAAGCCATTAAAGAAAGCGGCATTAAAGTGCAATCTTCTATTCAAGGCGACAAAATTCGTGTGACTGACAAGAAACGTGACACTTTGCAACAAGTGATGGCGTTCTTAAAAGAGCAACAGTTTGGTGTGCCGCTTCAATTTAATAACTTTAAAGACTAAGGCATTACATTTGCCATAGAGGACGACATGACACGACCAAACCGCCTACATAAAATCGTAAACGCATCATCTAAATTACCGAAAGGTCTTCAGAGTCGTTTGCTCAGTCAAGCATTTGGTCGTGTCGTGCCCATGGTTGGAACAGCTAAGATCCAATATCAACATGTCAGCCCTGAGCGTGTTGAGGTGAGCATCGCCAATCATAAGGCGATGCAAAACCATATCGGGCAAGTACATGCCTGTGCCATGGCGCTGATCGCAGAAACAGCCACAGGCTTTGTCACAGCAATGAACGTCCCAGACAGTGCCATTGTCCTGATTAAAAGCTTCAAAGTTGATTTTAAACGTCCAACCCAAGGTGGGATGAAAGCCATCGCAACGCTTACACCCGAACAGCAACGACAAATGCAAAGCACAGAAAAAGGTGAAACATTAGTACAGGTCTTAGTCACCGATGAATCTGGTGAAGCACCGATTCAATGTGAAATGCTTTGGGCTTGGGTGGCAAAATCCGCTCTGAAAAATAAATAAATGTAAATAAAACTTACTTTTAGGTAAGTATAAGCTTTACCAAATTTCAGCAAAATCAAGACTGTTTTTTACTATTTATACGCCGTAATTCCGCTCAATATGCTTGCACGACACAAATATATTGAGCACTTTATGAAAAAAATCATTCCCCTTTCATTCATCAGCATGGCGGTGTTTTTAACTGCTTGCCAAAGCACAATTCCTGCAACGCCAACGACTTCAAATCAAGCGGCTGATAGCAATATTCAAACCAGCCAAGCAGCAGAAAATAAGAAAATCGTGATTGATTTTTATGAAGGTGTCTTTCTTAAACATCAAGTTAAGACATATGCTGACCGATATATTGGCAATCAATATATTCAACATAATCCGCATGTACCTGATGGCAAAGCGCCTTTTGTCGATTATTTCATCCAGTATTTTAAACAAAATCCTGAAGCAAAAAACCAGATCAAACGTGCCGCTGCCGAAGGTGATTTGGTCTATTTACATGTGCATTCTACGCAAAATAAGCAAGACCGTGGAGAAGCCATTATTGATATCTTCCGTGTTGAAAATGGCAAAATTGTTGAACATTGGGATGTGCAACAAAGCATTCCTGAAACCAGTGCCAATTCAAACACGATGTTCTAATTTCTTGGTCACTATTCATAAAAAAGCCACTCGATTGAGCGGCTTTTTTATTGCGTCTAACTTTAATTAAGCTTGATCTGCAGCAAATTTAGCTTTTGCATCCGCAGGAATTTGACGCTTAGCACCTTTCACATCCACAGCGACAAATGTAAATACACCTTCGGTTACGCGAATTGGATCACGTGAACTGTCGTGACTATCCCAAACTTCAATCTGCATTTGGATAGAGGTATTACCCACTTTTAAAATTTTGGTATATACACTGATGACATCCCCGACTTTCACTGGAACGAGGAAGGTCATTTGGTTAATTGAAATCGTTGCACAGCGTCCTTGACTGAAACGCTCTGCGTGAATTGCACCGGCCAAGTCCATTTGTGACACGATCCAACCACCGAAAACATCACCACTCCAGTTGGTGTCTGCAGGCATCGCGATGGTTTGTAGGGAAAGCGTTCCTTCAGGTTTTACATGAGTTTCTGACACTTTAGCTCCTGGCGCTGACATTTATTGAGGTAGATTTAACTGCTGGTTGAGCCATTGTTGTAACTCACCAGCACGCATTGCACCACTTATTCTAGCAATTTCGTTGGTTTTATTCATCAAAACCAGTGTAGGAATACTACGAACATTAAATGCACCGCTCAATCGAGGGTTTGCTTCGGTATCAATTTTGGCAAAAACCACCTTCGGATTTGATTTTGCAACTTGTGCAAAGTGTGGCGCCATCATCTTACATGGTCCACACCATTCAGCCCATAAATCGATCAGCACAGGTAAATCACTATTGCTAATAAAGTTGGCAAAGTTCTTTTCATTCAACTCGATGGGCGCCAATGGAATCAATGCTTGATGACATTGACCACATGCAGGTCCAACTTCGAGTTTTTCTTCAGGTACACGGTTTTTTGCACCACATTCAGGACACACAACGATCATTTAGCTGACTCCAACATGTTGATGTAAAAATTCTAATTGGGTTGCCATGGCTTTTTCAAACCATTGCCCATGATAAATATCAAAATGTTGCATTTCCCACTCATAATACTGCACATACGGTGCAATATTGGTCGCAGTTTCTCGGCTTGATTCAATGGAAATCAAATTATCTTCTTTGGCTGCAATAAAAAGTACTGGTATGCTAATTTTACGGACATCCAAAATTGGACGATAACGAATTAACTTAAAAAAGGCCCGAGCCGGAATTTCGCCACTCCAATAAAAATCAGGATTGACAATCGATAAATAGCCCGCATAACTGTCTTCAGACTGTAAAAAACATAATCGATGTGGATCGACTACAGGCAAAGTCGTTGGGCTCATCCCAACTTTAGACCCCATATAGTCCTGACTCGATAATTTTAACGCTTTAGGTAATTGCTGTAAGGGATACAATTTTGCACTTTCAGCGCCGTCGACAAATGGGACTTGTACCATCACCGCTTTAATATTTTTAAGCTCTGCCGCCAAACTAAGTACATAGCCACCACTCAGCGATGTTCCCCATAATACAATGCGTCTCGAATCAATCGATTTACGCTGCTGTAAATGATCGATCATGGTCCGCCAATCTTCAAGTTGAGCTTTAAGATTCACCAACTCTCTCGGACGCCCTGTGCTGCCCCCCCAATAGCGATAATCAAACAACACAACAGCATAGCCCGCTTGTACAAAGCGCTTGGCATATTGCACTAATTTAAATTGGCGTAATGCAGCCAAACCATGCGCCATGAGAATGACTGCAGGTTTTTCAACAGATTTTGGACGATAAAAGTCAGCAGCTATAACATCTTGTCCGCTTTTGACATACAGTGGTTCGACTGTATAGGCGTGCATACGCGCTCCATTGCGTTATTTTATGGTTGTAATCGCTTATAAAAATTTAAGAACATTCTGCTCAAGTTTGTGCTTAATGCTATCATAAAGCATAAATCTATGAATTAAATTATGGAGTGACTCAATGAGCGAAAATGTTGGTTTTGCAGGTCAAATCGGCCCAGAACATGTAGCGCAAGTGGTTGAAAAAGGCTTTAAATCGATTATCAATAACCGCCCTGACATGGAAGGTGGTCCTGAGCAACCAACCAGTGCTCAAATTGAAGAAGCAGCTCGTACCGCTGGTTTAGATTATGTTCATCAACCGGTTGTTGCGGGTCAAATTTCTGAGCTAGATGTCCGTAACTTTGCGAATCATTTTAATGAATTGCCAAAGCCTGTTCTAATGTTCTGCCGTACAGGTAACCGTTCAAATAATCTATATCAACTAGCAAAACAGATGGATCTTTTGGATGACTAAGGCTTTCATTCAAAAAGCTTTATTGATCGCAACATGCATCTTTTCGGCACCCACATTTGCTGATAATAACAGTCAGCCCTTAAATGCAAATTTAAGTGTCTCTGGACAAATGACCACAGATAAGTTTTCAAGTTTACTCAAACGACTTAAATTTAAATCTGTAATTGTGAATCGACCAGATAATGAGGCGGGCAATGAAGTGACTGTTTTACAGTTACGAGGCATTGCGGAAAAGTCTCATGTGAGTGTTGTGTATCAACCTGTGCAAAGCGGTAAAATTTCTCAAACAGACGTGAAAGAATTTGCCAAATATTATAATGAGCTTCCTAAACCCATTTTGATGATTTGTCGTAGTGGCTCTCGTTCGACAGCTCTTTTCAATCAAGCTAAGGCTCAAGGTTTGCTCAATGACTAAATTCGTGTTTGTAGTTTTATTTACAACGTTGTTGCTAACAGGGTGTAATTCTATGAATGTACGTCCAACCGTTGGTGTAAGTGTCGGGACTGCACTATAAAATGACGAATATAAAGATGGCGCTATTTGCGCCATTTTTTATGTGTGGTATCTTTACGCAATATAACTTTTTCTATACATAAATAACTATTTTGGGGTACTTCATGAAATTCGTTCAAGGGACACTTGTACTTACTTTAGCAACGATACTTACTGCTTGTGGTGGTGGTGGTAGTGATGGATATTTTAATAACGAAGGAACAGATTCTTCTAATCAAAACAATAACAATGGTGGTACAACAACCCCAGCTGAAACAGCAAAAGCACAGTTAGAAATTTTAAAACGTGAAGGGCAATATTTATTCGGTAATTATGATCCTAACGATGCATCAACAGCAAAAGGCTATATTGATCATTCAATGGATACATTTGCACAAGGCCCATTACAATTAAGTTTAGATATTAGAAAAATAAACTTAAACTCATATAAAAATACTTATCACTACAGAGATAAATGTTTCTATTTAAGTAAAACTGACTATAGAGCATGTTATGTTTTTATTGGCGAAGATATTAAAAATATCTTACCGGGTTATGACAACTGGGATTTCGATATTACAGCTAATGATCTAAAAAACATCAAATTACAACATGATGAAGTGACACCAAACTTAGAAGAATATGAATCCAATACTCGCATTTACGTATTTGAAAATGAAAATGGAGATAAAAATTTCCATGATGTAACAATTACTGGTGCATTTGCTTATCCATTTCAACAGTCTTGGGGAATACAACAAACTCAACAAAAAAGGTTTGTTTTAATAAATGGCAATACAAGCGACTATAAAATTACAACAACAGCAATAGTTACGGATCCAGAAACTGGTGATGATATTGAACGTGAAGTAACAACAGGTGCTATCAGTATTTACAAAGATCTCTCTTCTCTCGATGGAGATTTATACAATATTCAATCTGGATCAGGATTTAATGTATTAATTAACGATAACCCAAATATTCCTTTTGCAGAACCAATTTCATTCGTATTAAACTCAACACCAGGTACCACAAGTTCAGCAAGTTATCGTGTGAAAGCTTCAGGTGAACAAGAACTAATTTTACCTAGCATCACAACAATCGATGGGACTCGAGTTGAGAATGAAGCCTCTAGTTTAAATAGCCAGACATTTACTGGAAGCATTAAATTAACAGGGACGAATATTTTGAAATTTAAACAAGCTACAAGTGGTAGTCTTAGTTTTGAACATGCTATTAATGGAATAACATTCAAAGGTTCATCTACTAATAATGCAGGAACTGTAAGTACAAGTTTAACATTACCTTCTGGTATTAAATTTTAAGTGTAAAAAAATGCAATTAAACCCTCTATACTGAGGGTTTTTTTATATATTAGATCTAAACTCATGAAATGAAGCATATCCAAATGTACGACATCATCATTATCGGTTCAGGAACAGCAGGCATTTCAGCCTATAAAGAAGCAATTAAAAAAACACAAAATCTTCTTATCATTAATGATGGGCCTTGGGATACTACCTGTGCACGCGTTGGTTGTATGCCAAGTAAAATACTTATCTCTACTGCCAACCGTATGTACGAAATAAGACATGCAGATAATTTAGGACTAGATGTCAAAAGTGAAATTGATACCTCTAGCGTCATGCAACATGTTCAAACCTTACGTGATCGTTTTACAAGAGCCACGTTAAAAGATGTTGAAAGTTGGCCAAGCCAACATAAAATTTCAGGTAAAGCTGAATTTATTGATTCAAATACCATTCAAGTAAACAACCAAACATTTAAAGCCAAGTCATTTATCCTTGCTGTAGGTACAACTCCTGCTATAGATGCTGAACAAAAACAAATATTAGGCGATAAATTAATTACATCAGATCAGATATTTGAATTAGAACAACTCCCTAAATCAGTCGCAGTTATTGGAAGTGGTGTCATCGCTTTGGAATTAGCGCAGGCTTTAACACGCCTCAATGTAAACACTACAGTTTTTGCACGTAGTCGAAAAATTGGCTCACTGAGTAGCCCTATATTGCAAAAGCTCGCACAGGAAGAATTAAGTAAAGAGTTAAAGCTAAAGTTTGAAATTTTACCTGAACATTATGCTATTGAAAGCGATCTAGTTCATTTAACCTATACTGAAGAAAACGTACAAAAGTCGCTACAAGTTGACTATGTCTTAGCTGCAACTGGCAGACGTACATTATTAAATACATTAGGTTTAGAACGTGTAAGTGCGGAATTTAAAGATATTAAAAATTTGCCAATTAACCCACATACAAAGCAACTTGCAGATTATCCTATTTTTATTGTCGGCGATGCACATACCAGTACCCCTATCCAACATGAAGCAGCTCATGAAGGTAAGTTTGCAGTACAAAACTGTTTAAACTTTCCACAAATTAAACCCATCAAGACGCTAACACCTCTAGGCATCTTATTTTCTACACCACAAATGGCAACCATTGGGCAAAGCTATAAGCAACTACAAGATAAAAACACAGAATTTGTCATTGGTTTTGTTTCTTATGAAAAACAAGGTCGTGCGATTGTTGCTGCTAAAAACAAAGGGGCTACTGAAGTATATGTGGATACAATCAGCCATAAACTATTAGGAGCTGAGCTATTCTGTGCAGAAGCTGAACATTTAGCACATTTATTAGCTTGGATGATTTCAGAAGAACTAAGCATACATGAAATTTTGGATAAGCCTTTCTATCATCCAACTTTAGAAGAAGGGTTAAGAACAGCATTAAAGCATGCACGACGTCAGTTAAGATAATTTTATCGTTCTATGTAAACTTATAGCGTTGGATATCCAACGCTTAATTTCCGTATCCCCCTCTATCTTTTTCCTTTCCCTTTTTCTTCGTGCATAAAAAAACACCCCCTGAAATATCAGGGGGTGTTTCGAATAATGAGCTGGCGATGACTTACTCTCACATGGGTAACCCCACACTACCATCAGCGCTAAGAGGTTTCACTTCTGAGTTCGGGAAG